>CAMCVV010000052.1 GCA_945881905.1 Paenibacillus alvei | reverse complement strand
TCAAAGCGAAGCAAACGTGCGATAGAAACAGTTGCTGACGCTGCTAGCTTAGGACATAGTATATATGAGTACAACAAGAAACCCACATTAACCAATGGTTTATTCATGGCATGGGATGCAGCAGCAACCGCTATCCCTTTTGTTCCTGGATCTTACGCGGCTAAAGGTGTTAAAGCCATAGCGGGTAGCGCCACGAGTGCCAAGCAAGTTGATAATTCAGGACGCGGGATAAACAATATGAAGTATGACTCCACTGCTACTGGCAATCATACAGTAATCAAGCGTGATCCGATTACGCAAGAAGTCACTCATTGGCAGGCATTTAACAAGCCTGTAAATCAAAACCCAAATCCATTTGCACCCGGTAATGCGTATCATGGAAGAGCTAAAAAAGATGGTACTCATGAAAATAAAGCAACGGGTGAAATATTTGGCGTACCTCATGTCCATGATCGAACTGTTCCGGGTGGGATCAGATATCCAAGACCCGACGAAATGCCACGAAAACCATAACTTTAGGAGGTAATGATGGATTTCCTGAATAAGCACCAGTTTCAACTTTGGAAACCGAACCGCATTCAACAGTGGTACGCTAATCAACTGGAGGTAAGGCTGAATCCTTTGAACTGGCTTCAACAGTGGTACTCCGATCAACTATGCCATCATGGCGGTAATTCTGTGGATATTAAGATTTTTTATTTAGATAATCCCGGGTGGCGGATGGAAATTAACCTGAAAGGTACTGCTTTAGAAGCAGTACCTTTCAAAGAAATTAAAATAGATCGCAGTGACCATGAATGGTTCTTTTACAGAGTACGTGAAGGAGAATTTATTGGATCAGGCGACACGTTCAAATTGTTTGAAATGCTTCAAACGTATCAGAACTGGGTAACTTCAACTGGGTCAATCGTGAAAGTAGATGATACGAGAAATAGACACCTATTAATTCAATGGCTTCAGGAATGGTTTTGCTCTCAATGTGATGGGTTTTGGGAACACATGTATGGAGTCGGGATATCAACTGATGGGAGTAAAGGTTGGACGTTGAGGATCTGTATTGAAGAAACAGAACTAGAAGCTTGTTCATTTGAAGCGTTGTCGATCTATCATAGTGAACAGGATTGGTTACAATGTTCCGTGAAGGATCTCGAGTTTCAAGGAACATGTGCTCCACTCAACTTGACACAACTTCTAGAGGTCTTCCGCACATGGGTCGAAGATGTAACTTCAGATCCCGTGTGATCATTTCTTCCTGAAGATATATGTTTAACATAAGGAGGTCATGATGAATTTTTGGGAACCTCATCAGTTTCAACTTTGGAAACCGAACCGAATTCAACAGTGGTACGCCAATCAACTGGAAGTAAGGTTGAATCCTTTGAACTGGCTTCAACAGTGGTACTCCGATCAACTATGCCAACATGACGGTAATTCTGTGGATATTAAGATTTATATTCAAGCTAATCCGGGGTGGGGGTTGAAAATTAACCTTAAAGGTACTGCTTTAGAAGCAGTACCTTTCAAAAAAATTCATATAGACCGCAGTGAACATGAATGGTTTTTTTGCAGAGTGCATGAAGGGGTATTTGATGCGAGAGGCGACACGTTCAAGTTGTTTGAAATGCTTCAAACGTATCAGAACTGGATAACTTCAACAGGGTCAATCGTGAACGTAGATGATACGAGAAATAGACACCTATTGCTTAATTGGCTCCAAGAGTGGTTTTACGCACAAGGTGATGGGTATTATAGTGAATTTGTACATGGTGTCCATATATCAACTGATTGGAATAAAGGTTGGACGCTGAAGATCGGTATTGAAGAAACACAGCTAGAAGCTTGTTCATTTGAAGCGTTGTCGATCTATCATAGTGAACAGGATTGGTTACAATGTTCCGTGAAGGACTTCGAGTTTCAAGGATCATGTGCTCCACTCAACTTGACTCAACTTCTAGAGGTCTTCCGCACATGGGCCCTAGACGTGACTTCAGATCCATTGTGATAATCATACTTACGTTTCAAGAAAAACACGAAACATCATGAACGACTTAAGGTTTCATTCGCAAGAAACTTGGGTGAAGAAATTATCAATATGTACTTCAGATGGTACATTATACCGTTGGATGTGCCGCTACCGCTATTCATTCGGATACGCCATCACAGTCATCAGGGATAACGCTTTTTGCGTCGTGTCAAGTCGAGTGTGTTGCACAATGACAGGAATGTCGCTATCTACCTGAATCGCATATGGCACACCTCGAGGAATGATGTTACCTGCTTGATCGGTTATTCGGTCAAGCCGAATATGATGTGTCCGTTGTGCTTTACAGAAACTAAGTAAATCCTTCATTGGTTCACGATCTTCGAAGTATATCGTGAGCTGAATAACGGCATCTTGATCTGTCAAATTCAATACACATACCGATTCATGGCTGATATGTTCACCACGACTTTTCACTGGGAGATACCCATCTCCAATGAGCCAACTTCGTTTACCTGACATCTTTGTGTGCCTCCTTCTCTTACTCCTTATTTTACAACGAAACCCCTAGAAGACCACGCGTGAATTGGAAATCGACATTACCTTGTCGGTAAGTACGAGGCGTATAATTGTGCTCTAGGACTTGCTTACACAGTGCTAGAATCTGGTCGTTCCACGTGGATGGGTCCCCCGTAAGCAACATATCCACATCTTTAGCATCTATCGAAGGAACGTGGTGATTCGAAGTCACTTGCACCATAGGCACAAGCGGATGTGACTGCATCGGGCTTGTGTTAACCCATGCGATGATGATTTCTACACCTGTAGCTGCTAAACCCGTCAGCGTCTCTACCCAATGCTCGGTCGGTGTTTCCATGATGTGGAAACCATGCTTGTGGACTGCTTCCCCGTATGCAATCGACGGTAATACAGCAGATTGTATCTTGAGGTGCTCTGGGTATGCAGATGTGGTGAACAGGTTACTGTTCTCTGGAACAACTACCGTACCTCCAGCACCAACAATCATCTTCGTCAACAACGCCAATTGTTCACTATCTGTGGAAGAGATCGGGCCGTGGCTTACAATACCGATGCGCAATGCGCCTAATCCTACAATTTCTGGAATTGTTGGTTCAGCAACTGCTATCTGATGCGCAAACCAAGCTTCGACTTTGTGCATCACCTTATCAATCCCTCCATCGAGTTGAATACTGGCATATCCCAGTCGACTTGGATCATAGCCCTTCTCCACGAACTGATGGCGCATGTAGTCATTGTGTGTCTTCTCACAGCCATGTTCAAGCATCAGACAATACTTCACCATCGGATGCGTTGCGTAACCCACCATGGTACGAGCATACATCTGCTCAAGTTGACCTCCTGAATTGCCACAGCCTTCAGTATGCGTCAGTGTGACATAGCGTGAGACTTGATGAGGTAATCCTAAACCTTGCTGATTCAACTTATTGATGATCATTTGTGCGACTTGACCTGCACAAAGACTCGTAGGTAAGATAAGCCCAATCTGATCACTAGCGAGCTGTCCTTGATAACGCGTATAAGAGAATTTAATCGGATGATGAGTTCCGTCCGACATGATCGGTAGAGGTTCACCTTTTGGTAAGGGGGCATGCAGGATGCTGTCCAATTGGCTTGCATCGGTTTGTCGCCAATCGCGCCAGATCTGAACTTGGGAATGACCTGCCTTCTCACCGACACTTCGCTGACCCGAAGCAACTTCAAGCGTGAGCTCAAACGTATGCTTGCCCAACTCGTCCATCGACAGACCCTCTAAATACCCTCCGGCGTTGACATCCATATCATCAGCCAACAAAGCGAAGCGACGCGATGTCGTAACCACCTTGACTGTCGGTACAAAAGGAAAGTTCGTGATCGAACCGTTTCCTGTAGAGAAAAAAATCACATTGCACCCAGCTGCTACTTGTCCAGCTATGCTTTCTAGATCATTCCCGGGACTATCCATAAAATAAAACCCGGATTGCTTCATCGGCTCACCATAGTCTATCGCATAGTCAAGCCGTGTAGTGGGGTCTTTTTTTTGAGCTGCACCAATGGACTTGAGATAAATGTTATATAGACCCCGATATTTGTTACCTCCAGAAGGGTTGCCTTCTGCACTCGCGCCATGCCAAGCCGTACGTGTCTTGAATTGATCGATCAAGGCTAGAAATCTACGAGCGGTTTCGAGATTACTTACTTTTTGGAGCATATAAGGTTCAGCACCAATCAATTCATCTGTTTCTGCGATATTAGCTGCACCCCCATAGCGAACCAGTTCCTGAGAAATATAGCCGAGTAGCGGGTTAGCAGATATCCCGGAGAATGCATCCGAGCCACCACATTGCAGACCAATTTTCAATTGACTGATCGATTCAGGCGTACGTTGATACGCGTCGACGATAGGCAACCAATCACGAACAATCGATTCCCCGAGATTCAGTTGATCTTGGAAACCACCACTGAGCGAGACGAATCGATGAATCACTTCGTGGATGGGATAGTGATGCTCATGGATATAGGCCTCTACCATCTTGTTGCTCACTGCTTCTGTGCCATAGTCCACCACTAAGACCGCACCTACATTGGGGTTGACGATAAATCCAGCTAATGTGCGTAGTAAGAGTAATTGATTGTTCGGCTGTTCAGCACCTCCCTCGGTATGAGCTACAGGGACGATGCCATCGACATGGGGATAGTGGTTCAGCTCTCCTTGTAACCTCGCAGCCAGCTGTTTGACATAGCTACCTGTTCGTGAAGTTGTGCCCATCACTACGATATAATTACGCGTACCGACACCGCGCAATAGACTGCGACGATAGCCCATGAACGTTCGTGTATCCGGATAGAGAAGCACCTCTGGAGCAGTTCGGAAATTCGCTTCGTCGAGGACATATGGAGGTACTTGATCGTTGAAATTCGGTACTGATGGAAGAGCAAAGTCCAATGAACGCACACGAAGCTCATCTAACACGTTCTGGTTAATGACATATTGGCCAGAATGAATCGGCTTCAGCGCAACACCAAAGGGAAGTTCCCATGAAAGTAACGCTTCACCAACAGCAATCGCCTTGACCGCAAATCGATGACCTTCCATAACGGTGTAATCCAAGATGATGGATTGACCGTTAACATCAATGGTGGTGCCAGCATCAAGTTGTCGAATGGCAACAGCGACATTATCACCAGGTAAAGGAAGCCTACCGACTTCATCGAACGGGTACGTGATTTTCATGGATTTCTAACTCCTTATGTAGATATGATGTGTTTAGGGACTCTATCTGTCCAACTCATTACATGATAACATAATTACATCATTCATGTGATTACAAAATTCGAAATTATTTAGGTTTTCCCACCATTAAGACAACTTGAAAAGGCTCGGAAGCGTTGGCTCCAAGCCCGTTTATTGCATACTCCACTTACCCTTGTTCGATGGGTTGTGTTGACTGTTCTTTGCGAGATAGATCTACTCTTGCATTGCCCATTAGGATGGTGGAAATTCCTGCGACAACAATTAATGCGATACCAATCAGGTATAATGACGAGATCGAACTAGCTAAAGCTTCTTTGGCTTGTTCAAGGACAACTGGCGGTAACGATTCTCGAATTTGAGGAATCAAGAGATCTCGCGGATTATCAAGCTGAGCAACGAGTTCAGGATTCGAAACCGTCTTCTCGATGCTTGCACGGAATAAGTGAGATTGGATAACACCGAAGACGATCACACCCATGGCTCCTCCAATCGTACGAAAGAACGTAAGCAAGGATATCGCTGCACCATTATTTTGCTTATCTACGCCATGAAGTGCTGCCACGTTAAGTACAGAGAAGTTCATTCCCATCCCTAATCCCACTATAACCATGTATAACGTTACCGCGTAGCGAGGCGTATCTGCTGATAACGTACTCAACAGAACTAATGCGCTCAGAAGGATTCCCGTCGAGACGAGCATAATCGAGCGAAATGGAGCTTTATTCACGAAGCGTCCACCGATAATACTGCTTGCGACGACAGAAAGCATCATCGGAGTAAGCGTCTGCCCCGCCGCACTCGCTGATTCTCCATATACGCCTTGAATAAATAAAGGAATATATGTTGCACCCATAATCATGATCACACCATAAAAGAAACTGATCGATTGACTCGCTGCAAAGATCCGATTACGAAATAAATCTATATGCACTATCGGATCTTTGATCCGATTCTCAACTTGAAGTAATCGCACAAAGAGCACAACCGTCACAACGAATAAGCCAATGATCTGCCAGGAAACCCATGCATAGGTTTCAGAACCACCTAACTCAATCGCAAATAATAAGGATAAGATCATCGTGATCAATAACGTAGCGCCTTGCCAATCTATTTTCTGTATACGAGTAACCGCTTGTTCACGATATGCCAAGGCAATCATCGCGAAAGCCGTAATCCCGATCGGTAGATTAATGAAGAATACCCAACGCCAATCGATATAATCGGTGAAGTAAGCACCTACAGCAGGTCCAAACACACTGGATAAACCGAACACAGCACCGAACAAGCCATTCATTTTACCGCGCTTCTCTACAGGGAAGATGTCGAATATGATGGCAAAGGTAATCGGCATTAAGGAACCTCCACCAATCCCTTGAATCGCTCTAAAAATAATTAATTCCGTCATCGATTGTGCAAAACCACAAAGTATCGATCCGATGATGAACACCACGAGGCCAAATAAGAAGAAGCGTTTGCGTCCATAAATATCAGAGAGTTTACCGAATATCGGTGTAGATACGACTGTCGCAATCATATAAGCAGAGAACACCCATACAAAGAACTCAAAACCACCTAATTCTGAAACAATCGTAGGCATGGCTGTAGCTACAATCGTTTGATCTAATGCAGCAACGAATAAACCCAATAGCAAACCGGGTACGACCCATTTTGTAAGTGTTGTGCTTTGCATGCTTGTCCTCCTTCTTTGACTACTTGAAGTATATTCCTTATTATGTTACCTGTCTATGCTACTGATTCATGATAAATAAGACTATCCTCATGGTTATTGTGTCGTGGTGACAGAAACTTCATCCAACTCTCTATGGATGAATTGACCCTATATGTAATATGCGCACCATTGATATAACTTTAAATCACATATCATTTTTAATCACTCCTATGTATCCATAATCTTCGTTTACTTTTTTTTATATGACGTTTGCTTTATTTTTCTTTATAAATTGTTTATCATCAAGAGAGAAGGATTAAGGGAGGAACGACATCGTGGAACAATTGCGTCAAGCCTATCAGCAACTTGGGTTACCTGAAGATGCAACTATAGAACAAGTAGAACATCGCTATTTCCTATGGTTACGCAAAGAGAAATCACATGCAACTAAAGGAACCTCACAAGCAGTTGAACCTGCACAAGCCGTTGATTTCGCAGCGATAACAGCTGCATACCAACACATCAAAAACCATGTCCATCAACAAACCGTGGATAGAATCGATCCCTTACAAAAAATAAAATCAGTAAACCGGCAAAAGTTCGAACATTTCTGGGAATATTATAAGCTGCATACCTTTGGCGTGATATTTGGCATCATGATTTTGGGTTTCATCATCCAAGGCATCGTGCAATCCCAACAAGCCAAAGCATACGAAGCTTCCCTTCCACCTGTAGATGTCTCGATATCATTATTTGGTGCCTATTGGATGGACGAAATGGATCAATCTTTCCTCCCTATGGAACAAGCTTTGATGGATGTCATGGATAGTTGGCAACGAGTGAAAATCAATCTCGTCTATGCACCTCTTGAAGCCAAAGATAGTTTTGACATGGCTTATCAACAAAAAAGCTTAATTGCTTTAGCAACTGAGCGACCAGACGTGTACATCTCTGATGATGGGAATTTCTCACGACTTGCTATGCAAGGATTATTTTATCCCTTAAGTGAAATTGAAGCAGAGATTCGCGCAGTAGTTAGCGAAGATCGCCTCTTCTATAGCCAAACCGAAGAATTCCCAGAACGCACTTTATACGGCATCGATATTTCTGACAGTTCCATATTCCAAGGACTAGCCATCAGTAAACAACCGAAAATCATCGGTATCCGCATTAATGCAGCGCATTTGGATCAATCATTACTCCTTATTCAGCAATTACTGAAAGAAACGAAGTAACATCGCTGTGCGTATTGATCAACACATTCGATCCAGATCATCGCTAGTGCGTATTGATCTTCACACTCAAAACAGATCATCGTGTCTTCGGATGATCCTGTAACCATGTCAAAATCTCTTCAATTGTCGCTACAGGAACGATCCGTAGACGATCCGAACCTTTCCTTGCTTCTGTTTCTTGACCGCGAGGTACGAAGAATACATCTGCTCCTGCACGCGCAACAGTGAAGGCTTTTTGTTCTATGCCACCAATGCGTCCGATGTTCCCGTGGATATCGATCGTACCAGTACCTGCCACTTGATTCCCTTGCGTGACGCCTCCAGGCGTTAATTGATCGATGAGCGAAAGAGTGAGCATAGCACCATGAGATGGTCCTCCTTCGTGTAACCAATAGGGCGTGAAGGTCACATCCAATGGAAGATCGAGTTCGATATCATCTGTAATCACAATCCCAATTACTGCTCGGTTCGCGTCCGTGGAGCTGGCTTGTGTCGTGATAGTGACAGTGACTTGTTCTGAAAGTGATGCCTTGTCTGCTAACTTGTCTGCTGCCTTGTCTAACTGATGGGTGAGCTCTTCTGTTGAATCTTTCAAGATGTCCTTCTCCATCTCTCTTTGAATCGTCAACTCGATCTTGGAATCAGGTTTCACTGATTGCATATACGTCAACAATTGCTCCATCGTCTGCACAGACTGTTCATTGATTGCAATGATATGGTCAGTTACCTGCAGATTTCCATAAGCTGGACCATCCTGCACCACTTGGATAATCTTGACACCTCGCGGAATACTCCCTTGTCCCAATCCGAGTTTTTGAAATGCAACTGCACTGCCGACTTGATTGGCATCTAGCTTCATTGCGCGCACTTGTTGCAATTGCTCTCGAATCGGAAGAGCGGTCTTCGATCGCTTCACAAGATCATAATGCGCAAACAACTGTGCATATAACCAATCAATCGGAAAAGCAGGACGTTCGAAGATCAGTACCCCGATAATCTCTGCTTCAGGGTGTCCTGTATCGACTAAAGCATATTGATTCATATCCATCGTTAAACCTGGATACGTTAACATATACGACGTTGGATAAAGCACAATCATCCATATAGTTATCCAGAGTGCAACTGTTTTCCAAGCCTTGTTCGTCACCAACCAGTGAAGCATGACGAGGAACACAGCTATCGCTACCCATATGCCTAACTCGAAGATCTGTTCACGGTTGAATAATATCAGCATAACCGATATGATGGAACTAATAGCGATACATAAGCGAATGAAGATGACGGTACCTGTCATGACGTAACGTTGTGGATGTCCTTCTCGAGCAGTCCACTCCTTGAGGATTCTGAGGATTCCAAGTGATGCGGATATCACCCATACTACGAAAGGAATCGTAACGAACACCCATGCTACCTCGATTGCTTCTATCCAATACATATGCTTACCGAATCGTAACGGATCGAACACCCAAATCAGTTGTCCGATCACGATCTCTATGAAGATGAACGTCATCCCCATCACATCAAGTCGTTTCATCATTGAAGTCATGCCCAACCTACCTTTGTCTGAAAATATGAAATGAAATGGAGAAATTCAATGAGGAATTTTAATTTTTTTCGCCCGTTAATGCTTATCGCGATTGCGTATTTCGCAAAAAACCTTGTGTCATTCGTGAGTGTACTCTTCGGTGCTCCAGATGAAATTGCTGAGAATCTCGGATTTATCGCGATGATTATCACTGCAATCAGCGTCTTCATGTATTTCAATAAGAGAAGGAAGAAATATTGATGCAATCCGCTAGAAATGACCTGATCATTGAGCGGATTTGATCATCTAACAGACAATTGGAATTCTTACCTGCTTCTATTATAAGTATATCGCGAAGCGTAACGTGATGTCGATCACAAGAAAAACGGTCACGAAGTCTAACGACTCCGCAACCGTTTTTATGCGTTTTTTAGAAACGAGATTCAAGTACATCATAGTGTAAAGATATGCAATATTTCCCACGGCAAAATTTTAACGGGGATTTATCATCTTTTGCTTCACACAACAACTGTAAGCGAACTGGATTGAATGACGTATAGGAACGTGAATTTAACTTGGGCACCTCTAATGTTTTACTAGTTCCTTCTTCATTCGTAATTACTGCAGATAACGAGTTATCACAGCCTTGTTCATAGAATATGGTAATAGAGGCTGAGGCTTGAGCTCCTGAATTGAATGCAACCAGATCAAGTTCCCAAACCGTTACGGGCTGGGCTTCTTTTTGGCATGGAATATTGAATGTTCCGCAGATCTCATCCTTAACGATATCGCCTATAGCGGTAATGTCTGGACAACAACCAATGCTGTTACACATGTCGATCACTCCTTTCTTATGAGTTACTCTATAAGATGCGTTTGAAGTGAATCCTGTATAAGCAAGCTGTCCGTAAGCCTCACCCGAATTCAAAAGATCGGGCTCCTGCACCACATAGTATATATTTTCTTCTGGTGGATCGCATCTCCCTCCTTCTATGCCATGATGCAGCAACTACTATAAATGATGAAAAGGACAGAACTACAACTGAAGTCTGATTCACAGGTCCGATGATGGGTTCTATACACGCTCCTTCGAACACATAATCTGGTCGTCTCGGTTCGAGCCCGATCCGCTCCACTCAAAACGCCTAGACGTCAAGTTGCATTAATGCTGCATAGCAGATATGCTATATTCATGAGTCGCAATCCAGAAGAAGCGAACTATAACCGCATTGAAGAAGCCCGTGCCACCTTAGGGTTATCAAGGGAAGATCTTGCCGACAAGGTCGGTATGTATTACCAAACTATAGGATATCTAGAGCGTGAGGAATACAGCCCCTCACTTGTTCTAGCAATCCGAATTGTTAAACCACTCAATCAAGAAGTTTCAGAGCTCATTTCGCTCACTCCATTCAAGAAAGGAAAGTGATCTAAGTGTTCGAGATTGAACAATGGGGCCTAATCGGTCTATTCATCGCGGGTGCCATTCCCTGGTTAGAAGCAATTACCGTTGTTCCTACTGGAATAGCACTTGGATTCAATCCAATCTCCACAGTAATCGCTGCTTCGGTTGGAAACGCGATAACCATTTTCGTATTCGCCTATATGAGTTCAAACATTCGAAAGTTCATTACGAATCGTCGAGTGTTACGAGGGAAATCGACAGAGTCACCAAAATTCGAAAAGGCTTTAAAGGCATTTGATAAGTATGGAATCTATGGAATGGCAGTCCTCGGCCCCTTAATCATAGGCACTCAATTTGCTGCAGCTGCCTCTGTTGCCGCAGGAGTGAAGCCAATACGTGCATCTATAATCGTAACGATTGCCATGTTCTTGTGGGCAACGGTAATTGCCTTAGTCATGATTGCATTCGATTTGAGATTTGAGATCTTATGAACGTGGCTCAAGAAATAATCCCAAGATCCTGTGGAGCGGGTTCTAGGAGTAACGACTCGCCTACCAGTAAGTTACGTGCACATATCATGCACTTATTACCCCAGCAAACACCGCTTTGGAAAGGCATCGGAACTTAAGTTGTTCGTTGTGACGACTGAAGTCACGAGTGCGCGACGCACAAAGATATCAATAAGCCCATGTTGTATCGTATTTATTTAATTTGACATCGAGATATATATTAACATATGGATAGTATACACTCCACTCATTCAAGTTTTCAAGAAAATCAATTGTATTATCATAAATTGCATTTTTGGCAAATTCACTAGGGTACCGCAAATAATAACCCACGTAAGTAATGTCCATGTACACATTTTTACCATAATAATTGCCTAACTTACTAGCAGCTTGAGCCATGAAATATGCTATTTTCTCTCGATTTTGTTGATTGGCTGTCCAAGCTTTAAAATCTTCAATATTCGTGTTGTCTAAATAATAAAACAAATAAATGGATGGGGAATCATAGTTATCCCCACTTATTATAATATCTTTTAAAAAAACGGTGTTCTTCGATATCGTTAACGAACCGAATTCCTTGGATAAATACTGTTCAAATGCTTCAAACGAGATTTTCGTGCTGACCGTAGGCTGAAAGTAGCCTGTCAATGATATCCGCATCGTTTTGGGCATATCGAGATATTGCTGAATAGGTATAACGAATCCAATATTTTCTCCATCTGGTAAGCCGGATGACGTTATGCCTATGGCTTTTCCAAATCGATTAATCAACACTCCACCACTATTTCCCGGACTTATTGGCGCACTAATTTGAATTAAACCTGTACGAATCGAACTGACTAACCCATCCGAAACAGTGTTGGTATATCCGTAGGGACTGCCAATGGTATAAATTTTTTCTCCAACTTGCACATCTTCAGTTGGACCAAGCGAGAAATAAGATGACACCGTGCGATTGATATTTATAGCAGCGATGTCGAGCTTTTTATCAAATCCTAAAATAATAATATTGCTTGAATACGTGTAGCCATTTTGTTCAGTGACTGTAATGGATTTTGCTCCTTCAATCACATGATAATTTGTCGTGATATTCCCGTCACTCGATACATAGAATCCACTACCACTCCATTTGCTTCCATCATATCCTGTAACATCTAACATGACGACAGCATCGGCTAACCGTGCAATTTGTACTGATGTTAATTCTTTTTGACTTTGATTCTGACTTTCACCTGGATTTACCTTCACAACTCGATTGAGTTGATCTGCTTGTGCTGCGGAAAAAACCTTAGCATTCACTAATTTTTGTAAGAGTGTATTATCACTTCCTTTGATTCGGTGATTCAACGTATTAAATGAACTTTTTGCTACATAGTCTCGAATAAATGTGTCGCTGACCATTTTAAAATATAACTCTTCATCAAGTAATTGTATTTTTTTTCCAAAATCAATTGCTTTTGACCATTGAAAATCATTGACACTCGGACTATCGTCATAACCAATCGATCGCAATAAAAAACTCACATAGGAATTACCATCCATTTTGTCATGGCTACCAAATAATTGATTTCCAACCCCATTGGTTAATTGATTTTGGTAAGCATAATTAACATACCCGATTCCCCAATCAGGTACATCTCGAAATACACTTGGTTGATTCGCTAATTGATTTGCAGCTTCTTCTTTACCCAATAGTCGAATGAGCATAACCAAACCTTCTAACCGAGTCGGTTGTCTGTCTAATTCAAACCCATTTTCAGTTCCTTTAAAAACACCTAATTCAGATAATTTTTGTGCAAAATCTAGATAGTACGTGTTAGTCTTCGCTTGCACGGTATGGTCGTTATTGATCATGACTGCAAAACAACATAGGATAAGAAATAATATTCTCACCGACCAAGGCAATAATCTTTTATGCTTTAAACACATAGGTAACTCCTCCAATGACTTTTTTCATCATATTTAGCATTTCAGTCATCTTCGTCTACGTGTGAACATGAGTATCTATGATAAGTGATTTTTGAAATATACTTTATTTAAACACACCATCAGATTGCACTGAAATTGCTTTCAGATAGCTTGTTTAACTTGGATACATCCTTGATGATTTTCACGAGATTATCTAAATAATATTTGAATATTACCACTTTATCATAGTAGGCTGAACATATTTATTCATTCTTGGGCGACTTACTTCTGTTCGCTAATCAGTTAATTTGATGAAATTTGGTTATTGATTCATGATTTAATATTGTGGATCGTAGATCGTTACATTCGCAACTTCAGTTCATCTATATGGTTAGAATTTCACTATCCAAATTCAAAAGATCCGGCGGTTCATCCTCCGAATAATACGTATGTACGTGATACTTTCACTTTATCTGAATTCGACAATAATCTACATAACCAATAAGTAGGATGATGCTTCAATTGTCTAGGTGAACTTGATTTATCACGCAGGAAAGATCGTTTCGCACCGAAACACGGTCTAATGATCATTAGACCGTGTCTCGGTATCTCTACAGTTATTGGTGACCAAGAAGCGCTCTATAAATGTCAAAAAATAAATTTTATGTAATATAAAGGGTTTTATTGTCTGATGTTGAATAGTATACAGCTGTTAAATATAATCTTGAATGAAATGGAGGTGAATGATATGAATGATTTTATCAAGGTGTATCAGGAATACGCGAAATTTAGTGGTCGTTCCCGAAGGAAAGAATTTTGGATGTTTCATTTGTTTTATTATTTAATTCTGATTTTTTTGTATATGGTGATTGCAGCGATTACTGCAAAGTCGAATATCCCTGTTGCAGAAATTTTCTTTTACGTCTTTTCCATCGGGTCAGTGATTCCATCTATTGCTGTTACTGTTCGCCGATTACATGATGTCGGGCAAAGTGGATGGATGATGTTCATCAATGTCATACCGATAGTGGGTACTATTGTATTCCTTGTTTTTATGCTCATGGATAGTCATACGGGACACAACCGCTATGGGGAAAACCCAAAACAACCTATTCGCCATGAACCCTCTGCTGAAGTCACTAGCATCTCATAGAAATCCCTCTAATTGTCATCCTCGTAGCGGACTATGCTTAGTCCGTTCCTTCCTTATCAATCAGGACTTACGCCTCTTTCGCATAGAATATCCACTCCCACAGTAAGTCATCCGTTCACTTCGGTTACCTCGGATTTGAGCCAATTCATCAAAAAAAGCCTTGCTTCGCAAGACTTTCGAGAATTTCTTCACATTCATATGCTTCTTCACATTCATATGCTTCTTCACATTCTACTTGATATGTTAACGACCGTCTCCATCGAGCAATCGGCCTAGCCCACCTAGGACACTACCTTCTTCTTTCCTACCTGAGACTCCACCTGCAGCCGCGATTCGATCCGCAAGTCGACTGAAAGGCAGAGACTGTAGCCATACGGTACCTGGTCCACGAAGCGTAGCAAAGAACAATCCTTCACCGCCAAAAAACGCGGTTTTGATTCCTTTTACCATCTCGATGTCGTAATCTATATCTTGCGTCATCGCGACAAGACACCCTGTGTCTACGCGGATAAGTTCACCCGAAACAAGTTTCTTCTCCATTAACGTTCCACCTGCATGAACAAAAGCCAAACCATCGCCTTCTAGCTTCTGCATAATGAATCCTTCACCACCGAACAGTCCGGCTCCAAGTTTGCGTTGAAAATCAATTCCAATAGACACTCCTTTGGCCGCACACAGAAATGAATCTTTTTGACAGATAATTTTCCCGTCGCGCTCTGATAAATCCATCGGAATAATCTTGCCAGGGTAAGGCGCAGCAAAACAGACTTTCTTCTTAGCTGAACCTTGGTTCGTAAACACAGTAATAAAGAGACTCTCTCCGGTCAACAAACGTTTACCTGCACCCAGTAACTTCCCCATGAATCCTTGCTGTTGACTCCCATCTCCGAACACCGTCTCCATCCCTATGTGGTCTTCCATCATCATCATACTTCCGGCTTCTGCGATTACACTTTCTGATGGGTCGAGTTCGATCTCGACGAACTGCATGTCATCTCCGTAGATGGTATAATCAATCTCATGTGCTCTCATCATATTTACTCCTCTTCTCAATATTGTAACTTCTCACGATAAATTATAAGCGAATACCTCGTCATCGTCTAGCGCACTGGCGCTCGTCGAGCATGGAGATGAATTGCTGAATTAAATCCATGGCCAGATCAGATAGATCTGCGTGCACTGCCATACATGCACATCACTTCAATACGTGGAACTATCCTATTCTCCGCTCTACCATATATATGGCCTCTTCATTCTTCTCTATTTTTCCGTTCAAATAATCAAAATGATTCCTTCCAACTAAATAATGCTTCATATCCAATTGCACCAAATGAAGATCTTCTCTGAGTACCTTGATGTTTTTTTCTATAAAAGTGACTTTTTCTGAAGTAATCGCTACTTGTTCCATCGTCGCATCTAACTTGGTTTCTTCGTATTGTACAGACAACCATTCGATTATGCGGTATTCGTGATTACTTCCATGAATGAACTAGCTCGACTGAACTTCAGTGATCGAAGCAGATCCTGCCCATGTTGATCTAATAAAATCATTTCTGTATGATTTTATTATTTTAACATAAAAAAATACAAATTGCACCCTATTGCTACTGAAGCGCGCATACATTCCCAATCGCCAGCTGGTGCTAACAATTCGATTTCTTGTGGCCGAATATATGGAGTCTTAGTGGTAGATCATTTCACCTCATATGAAAAGTGTAATGCCCCTCATTGTCAAGACATGAATTTCAATAAAATAAGTTATGTCCTCCTCTGCTTGAAAGGGGTGCTTTAGTCATCCGATTACGATGCTTTGGCTAATACATGCTGAGAATAAATGTC
>CAMCVV010000051.1 GCA_945881905.1 Paenibacillus alvei | reverse complement strand
TCAAAGGTACGAATGTGCTCTATAAACATATTGTTTTTGGTGTAGGTACGGAACCTTTCGGAGATCAAGATCAACATCAACATTACATTCAAGTCGTGTTGCCTGATGATGCTACTCATGGTGATAAAGCAAAAGGAAATGAATTCTGTAGACATCTCAGCAAATTGTTGCAAGCTGAACTCAAACTCTTTAATGGAAGAACCATGTATTTCAATCCAAGAAAATAACTATAAATCCAAAAAAAATAAAGCCTCCTTTGTGTCAATTCATCATTGAACAAAAGAAGCTTTTTTTGATGTGCAGTCCTATTTTTCTTGAGCAATCATTTCATTGTACAGATGTAACACGTGCTCCCATTCTGATTCATCTTCTATCGAAACGAGATATGCATCTTCATTCTCTTCATCGATACGAAAAATAATGCCATCTGCTTCTGGGTGATTGCGATCTAGAAGTACCGCATAGGATTGATCTTTGGTCTCAAATGTGTGGATGATTACCATCTCATGTTCTTCACCGTTTTCATCCATGATAACAAAAACTTCGTCATCCTGATCGTGTTCATGATCGTGTTCATGGTCGTGTTCATGATCGTGTTCGTGATCGTGTTCAAGGTCATGTTCGTGTTTGGGATCACTCATGAAATTCCTCATTTCGTTAGACTATTGGTTTCAAGCTGAATTTTAACATGATCCGAGTTTGCGGTCAATTCCTTTTTCGGGAAAACGGAACACTATTCAGATGAAATGTTTTTAAGTGAAACTTCGCGGAAATCACTGTCATCAACAGGCTTCATTTCAAGTTTGATCACGTAGTTACCTGCTTCATCAAACAACACATTTTCGAATTTAAAGGGCAACCAAAAATTCTCTTTGTGATTCGTCATCGGTACTTCTAAAAGAGGTTCAGAGTCTTTGTTAACAGGATAAATGATTTTGCCTGAAGGCGAATGAATACTTAATCGCATTGCAGATATTGACGTCTTTAAATTATCCACTTGAGGAAACACGACAAAATCAATTGTCTTGCCTTGCTTTACAACACCGAATGGTGTTTTGAGTGAATAGTCTTTACTGATTTCACTTGCAACGAACATATGTACATTAGGTTTATACAGTGTAACTACTCTCGTATTGTTGTCCCAAACCACAAGTGATTGCAACATTTCAGCTGTAGCTCGCAATGGGAGTACAGTACTACCTTTAATCACAAATCCAGGTACTTCATAACTTTTGAACTCTTTCTCAATGCCGTTTAATGCGATTCTCACTTTTGAATAACCTTCAAATTCATTATACAAAGAAGCTGCAGCTCCTGTTGCAGAACTCAGGATAAATAAAGCGAGAATTGAAATGGATAGTTTGTTCATTTTCACGAGATAAACCTCCCAACACATCCGAATTTACACATATTGATTATATATACTCACAATCATACATTAAGTTGCGTTTATTTCATAAATTTTTCCTATAAAAGAACTTTTTTTTACACCAAGGAAAAGTTGTTTTATAAGCTTAGGACATGGTACATTATTGGTGGATTGATTTCCCTGAGTGGATTGAATGAAGAGGTGTTTTATGGTTTTTTCTTTGCAAATGTTAGGCACAGGCAATGCATCTTCCAAAAGATTATATAATAATAATGGATTGATCCATATTGAAGATCACAAATTGATGATTGATTGTGGGTATTTAGCTACACGCTCGCTTCTTGAACTTGGCACACCACTTGAAGAAATTAGCGGAATCATCATTACACATGTCCATGCTGATCATATCGGTGGTTTGGAGGAATTCGCTTTCCATGCGAAGTATGCATCACACCAAAAAATAAATTTATATGTACCCAAAGAAATTCGTTATTCACTATGGGAACATTCGTTAAGAGGAGGATTGGAGAATACATCAGAAGGTCTTTATGGTCTAGAAGATTACTTCAATGTCGTCGAACTCGAAGTAAACAAACCTCTTTCTATCCATCCTCAATTATGTGTAGAAATCGTTCGCACCTTACATGTATTAGATAAACCTAGCTTCTCGCTTTTTATTCAAAACCATATATTTTATAGTTCAGATATACAGTTTATGCCTGAATTTCTCCTAGAAGAAGTCGTCCAACATCGAAACTGCCACACGATATTACATGACTGCCACTTAGTGAACCATAGTGAGGTGCACGCTTCAATTGAACAACTCCGATCACTTCCAGAATCGATTCAATCCCTCATTTATCTCATGCATTACGGAGATCTCTTCGAGTCTTACATCGGTAAAACAGGACTCATGAAATTCATTCATCAACACCAATGCTTAACATTCGGTTCTAAAGGAGAATTGATCCTATGAATATTGCTTTTTTTCTACTTCCCAAACAAGAAGTGGTCACGATGTCCCCTCATGCAACATTGAGACAAACTTTGGAACGTATGGAATTTCATCGTTATTCTGCTATACCTATGATCACAGAAGCTGGTCATTACGCGGGAACAGTAACTGAAGGTGACTTGCTATGGTTTTTGAAAAGTAAATCCCTTTCATTCGAGCATACCCATCTGCATCGTATCGATGAAATTCCACTTCTCCTCAAAATAAAGCCTGTACACATTCATGCTGAAATGGTAGATCTTATTGAACTAGCGAAGACACAAAACTTTGTTCCTGTCGTTGATGACATCGAGAAATTCATAGGAATTGTCAGAAGAAGTGACATCATTGAATATTGCGCACGTCCATTGTTTAATTCTTCAGTAATTATGGATTCTTCTTCATAATCAACTGTCATCTCTAGACAGTAATGAAAGCGGAAAACATACTTCTACTCCTTCTACTGATCCCCAAGCCATGATCCCATTTACATAGGCAAGCTGCATCAACTTCTGTTGACCAGTGATATGGTACTTGCCTGGTAGATATGTCGATGGGTCAACCAAGTAAGATTGTGCCGTAATGATTTTGCTTTCAATGATTTCAAGTTGACTCGGATATTGCGTATGTTCTCGCTCTTGCTCTAGCAGATCAATCATGGAAAGAAGTTCTTGTTTATTCATCTCTCGAAAAGGTTTCATCGGTGTTCATGTGCCTCCTGTTCAGTTTTATTGTACATCAACTTATGGTTGTTGCGCATTGATCATCGATGAAATGTAGTCTGATGCCCATTCTGTCATTCCTTGCATCAATATAATGACGAAGTGTACCGCATCTTTATCTGTCCATGGGGTTTGTGTATGTAGTTTTACATATTGTTGTGCATATTGCTCTAAATGTTCCACCATTTGTTTGATTTTTATGATTTCATTTACCATATCTTTTGCTTGGATTTGTTTCGATATCGACGGGACTTGTGGTGATTGCTGTCCCTGTGGTGGTTGCTGTCCCTGTGGTGATTGCTGTCCCTGTGGTGGTTGCTGTCCCTGTGGTGGTTGCTGTCCCTGTGGTGGTTGCTGTCCCTGTGGTGGTTGCTGTCCCTGTGGTGGTTGCTGTCCAGAAGCATTGATTGGCTGCGATGGAGCGACGGGCTTTTGTGCGACTGGTGGTGTCTGGCCCATCTGATTGCTAGGTTCATAGGGTGACTGGCTTGACGAATTAGGTTTTTGTATATCGTTGATGTGTTGCTTCATCATCTCTAATTCAAATAACACCTGTTCATGTTGTTTCGTTAATTGTTCGATTTGTGATTTCAATTCATTCGTTTTCATCATCGAAGTATCTCCTCTTTCGGTAGCTAGATAAGCACATATATGCTATATCATTCACATGAATCGAGTTGATTAAACACCAATATACAAGAAGAAATAAGATCTCTTCTTGATGAAGGTAGAATGAGTTGTTCAACTGTGTATAAGCTCTCCCCATTTATGTGATACGATTCTTGAGTTCTTCCTACACTTATCGCTAAACCATATTCTCTTTCACGCAATTGATTGCCTTCACTGCCTGCAGTTCTGAGCAAATTAATCACTCTTTATCAAATATCGTAACGGTACAATAGAAATCAACACAATCAATAAAGCCGCTGGAGCTGCTAGATGGTAGATAGATTCACCTGCTTCCACCCATACTCGAACGGACAATGTATCAAAACCAGGCGGACGTAGTAATAAGGTAGCTGGTAATTCTTTGATTGAACTCACAAACACCAGAGCTCCACCTGCAAGTAATCCCGGAATCATCATCGGGAGTATGACTTTGAACATCACTTTCCATGGGGGGTAGCCTAGACTTCGTGCTGTTTCATCAATTCGCGGTGAAATCATACTTAATGTCGATTCTCCAGCTTGCATGGCTTGAGGTAGAAATCGGATCAGATAAGCAACGGTAATCAATGCGGCTGTGTTATACATCCAAGGAATGTATTGATTAAATATATAAATGATCCCTAATGCAACGATAACTCCTGGTAGAGCATACCCTGAATAAGAAAGCTTCTCGACCCATGTGCTGAAGTAAGACGGATAGCGAGATTTGAGATATATAATCGGCAGAGCGAGTACAATGGATAGAACCGCTGCTGAGCTCGATACTGCAAATGAATTCCACGCATATACCCAAAATTTGCTGTCCAAAGCACCGGATAGCAAACCAACCCAGGACCAATACCCCAAGACAATCACAGGCATTAAGAAGGATAACACGAAAATAACAGCGACATATGCTGTCACATAGGGCTTCCATTTACCTAACTTTACTTTGACTAAAGGTACGAATGAATTCGATGTTTGCACATAACTTTGCTTTCGACGCGTTCTGGATTCGATATACAAAAATATGATGGTAATTACGATCAGAACCACACTAAGCACAGCTGCAGTTACGTTATCATAACTCCCCATCTGGTAATAGATCGCCGAAGTGAAAGTCGTGTATCTGAGCATCGCGATGGCTCCGAAATCTGATAGCACATAAAGCGAAATTAATATTGCGCCTGCGCCAATCGCTCTGCGAAGTAAAGGAATATAGACTTTCCAAAAGATTTGGTGTGTACCTAATCCATGAGACCTTGCTACATCTTCGTAGCTGCGATTCATTTTCTTCAGCGCTGCACTTGTAATGAGGAATACATACGGATAGGTGAACATAGTCAATACAAACATTAAGCCTGTAAACGAATAGATCTGCAGTGGATATTCACCAAACCCATTCACTATAACATCTGAACGGTTCCATAATTCCCTGAACCAGCCCCTAGGACCTAACAGGATGATGTAGGTCATCGCACCGACATAAGGTGGCACTACGAGTGGAAGTGCTAATAACCATGACCATGTCTTGTTCCCGAATAGATCTGAGCGGATAACGAACCATGCTAAGGAAACACCAATGCATACAGCTAGAAATGTCACTCCAACAGTCAAACTAAGAGTATTCCATAACAACATAGGGATTCTTGCATCGAGTAATTGAAGCCAACGATCTGCGCCTGCATGAAGAGAACGCCAGATAACATAGAATATAGGAATCGCCATCATGAGAGAAGTGACAAGTCCAAGTCCAGCAAGAATGAGATCAGGTGGATTTCCTCTACACATGAACCTCCATAACCTAAGAATAAACAAGGAGAAAGCTCGAAATATAGAATTTCGAACCTGCTCTGAATCTTGTTTAGGTTGTTGATGATTGAATTGCACCATAGTGAGATCTCCTGTACGTCATCAAAGCTTGATGAATATGCTTAACAACATATAAACTTATTTGATTTGCAAATCAAGTCCAGCTTTCTCAATCAAAGCTTTGGTATCTAGGAAATAATCCCCCAATTTACTTAACGGCATCTCTGAGGTTTTGTAATCCGTAATCGAAGCAGCGAATTCTTGTTTTTCAATTGCAGGATTGATCGGTACTTCCATCGATGCATAAGAGAACTCACGTTGATTCTCAGGACGAAGTAACCAATCTAGGAATGCTTTAGCATTGGCATCATGAGGTGCACCTTTGATGAAGCCAACTCCAGCTGCATTAACGATCGCTCCTATACCATCTTGACCTTGATCAGGGTATATGACACCGACTTGATTATTCGTTGGTTCTAGCAATTGCTGGTGGTAATAATAATTATTGACGATACCGAACTTGAATTCACCAGAGCCTACTGCTAATCGAATATCTCCATGACCTTTCACAATTGCACCTGCATTCGATTTAATGGCTTGTAGCCATTGAAGTGTTTTGTCATCACCCCACGCATATCTAAGTGCAGATACTTGTCCCGTTACACTACCATTTCCTCCATGAGCAATCATGAATTGACCTTTCCATTTCGGGTCTGTCAACTCCCACATGGTTTTGGGCATTTCCTGTTCAGTAATCAATGCCTTGTTATACATAAATACGCGAGTACGAGCTGATAAACCAAACCAAGACATATCTTGAGCACGATATTTTTCATCTATTGTCTCTATACCTTTAGGTGTGTAACCTTGTAAGAAACTACCTGTGCGAAGATGTTCTAGCGCACCGATATCATTTGAGATGAATACATCTGCTGACACATTGTTGGATTCTTCTTTGATCCGATTTACAGCTACATCACCGAGGTGTAATGCTTTTACTTGAACACCCGTTTCTTGCTGGAATTTATCAAGCAAAGCAACTACAAATTTCTCAGATCTAGACGAGTAAACAACAAGATCCCCTGATAGTGGTGCAGAGTCTATCTCTGCAGGTGAAGTGGAATTGGTATCCGCGTTGCCTGTTACTTCTGGACTTGCGGAGTTGTTCGAATCCGTCGTGGATCCACATGCAATCGTAAATAATAGACTTACACTAACACAAATACTGAATACCCATCTTGTACTTCTCAACATAACGTTCTCCCCTTGCAGTATAGGATGATGATAATCGAATTCATAAATGTATGAATAAGAACTCTTTCAATACTATAACTGAGAATGATTATCATTGTCAATTAAAAATTTTTTTATGTAGCTTTTTACTACAATGACACGTTATTGCTCGATTACGGATACGGATTCAGGTGCAAAATCGAAGGAAATCATTTGTCCTTGCTTAAACTCACAGTCCACAGGGGCATATAATGTCAATGTGACTCTTTCTTGCTTCGTAAGATGTTCTCCCACGGGTACATTCATCTTCACAACTAATTCTTGAAATTCACCACTGAAATTCACAGCTTGTACTTCAGCGCTGAACTTCCCGTTAGGCATTACGCGGCAACCTTCTGGTCGAATAGACAGCATCATCTCCTGTACATCTGAAGTCGACTGTCTAGACAAGCACACATGTCCGATATCTGTGTCAACATGCTTGAGATCAGAGGTTAACGCCCCTTTAATTAAATTCGTTTTCCCAAAAAACTGAGCAACAAATTGATTCTTTGGATTCATATATAATTCCTTGGGTGTTGCGACTTGTTGGACTTTACCTTCATTCATCACGACTGCTCGATCGGACAATGCAAATGCATCTTTCTGATCATGGATCACAATGACCGCTGTTGTATTCGCTTTAAGTAATATAGCATGAAGCTCAGTTCGGACTTTCTCGCGTAGACTAGAATCTAAGTGACTGAACGGTTCATCTAATAAGATGACTTGTGGTCTCGGTGCAAGTGCACGCGCAAGAGCAACTCGTTGTTGTTGGCCACCTGATAATTCATGCGGGTAACGTTCAGCATATGATTCAAGTTCTACAAGCTCAAGGACTTCTTTCAAACGAGCTTTCTTTTCAGAACGACTCCAGCTTTGAATACCAAAACATATATTTTTCTCTACATTTAGATGTGGGAATAACGCGTAGTCTTGAAATACCATGCCTACCCCTCGCTTTTCAGGAGGTATATGCACATAGGGGTTGTTCACTAGCTGGTTTCCAATATAAATTTCACCAGAAGAAATCGGTTCAAAACCCGCAATCATGCGAAGTGTTGTTGTTTTACCACAACCGCTTGGTCCGAGTATGGTGACGATCTCTCCTTGATGAATATCGAGATTCATCGATTCAACTGCAGCATAAGTTGCATCTGGGTATCGCTTGGTCACTTGATGTAATCGAATCACAGGCATGATTATTACTCCTCTTAGCACTCACTGATAATCATTATCATCGTTTATACTATAAATAGGATTACACGATTAGTCAATACCATTCACGATTTCTACATATAAATACAAAAAAAACTGTAAATTATCCTCTTGTGAGGTTTAATTACAGTTTTACATAGCATAAACCCTACAGTTCACCAAGTAGCATAGTCGAAACCTATACTGCTTCTTGCTTATCTTTCCGATTCACGAGACGCTGGAAATAGATGAATAAGGGCAAAGGAATGATAATCCAACCTAAACTTTTGATGAGCGTGTTCTTCGCATTTGAAATCGTGTTCTGTCTTTCTGTTTTGATTCTAGCTTCATAATTCGCTTGAATCTCAGCTTCTGTTAATGTAGGAGTCTTCCCATCTTCACCCATCGGTACATTATACTTGTATTCATCATAAGAAGTCGTGTATGTGTTTGGTGCAACAATATCGGCTAAAGACATAAACACACCTACACTACCGCCAATGACCATCATTAATGTTACAAATAAAATGATATAGGTATATACTGATTTGATCATTTCGTCCCTCCTCGGGTCTTCTGGAATTAAAATCGCTATAATAATGAAAATGATTAAGATTATTATACCGAACGGGATAAAAGCAAGTACATCAACCATAACACCCCTCATTTCATTGCTATGCATGTTTTGAATGTACTGCATGCTTAGTAACATAACTATGTGCAAAAATTCAAAATAAAGTCAAGAGATCATTATGAGTTGAATGCATCTAGCATCATTTGTTTAAGTAACCATATATTATTTTCTTTGATCAATTGTACCTTAAGTGTAACTTCCTTGGGCTTCGCAATCCCATCTTCAGAAGGAGCATTCTCGACAGTATGGACGAGCAATTGAGCAGTCTCGGAAGCGAGATCTTGTATTTCGAATCTGAAGTTGTTCGAATCTAAATAATAGCCTCTCCCACCATCTTTCATGATGTCACCGTATAACTTACCGTTCTTCTCTATATACCTGCCATTTTGCAACAGAGCCGATGCGTAGCTTGCTACATAAGTCGATTTGATAAAAGCTTCAAGTTCTCTAAAAGTCTGAAAACGATTATCTACAACAGGGAAAATCGTCTGATCACCGAAACCATCTTGGGGAACAGCTAACTTCAGCATACTTAATTCATAGATTTCATGCACGATGACTTTATTTTGTTTTAAAAGTTGTATCGCTGCAAATGTAATCTCTTGTTTGAGGGCATCTTCCTTGATCTGAGGAATGGCTTTCACAAAAACATCATCTTCTCGATAAGGGATTTTAAAAAGTTGGAAGCCGGTTGCATAGGGTGAGATTGAATCTTGTTGATAAAACACCATCAAGTGATCAGATTGAAGCACGAAATCTTCTACAGCAAAATGTATACGAATATCTTGCTTATACGTATCTTCATATACATAAAACTCATTTGTGCCCTTTGTTTTTTCGATTTCAGAAGTAACCCATTGATACACTTTCTCGAGAGGTTGTTCTTGTGAGCCACTGATAAAGTCAGCAAGTGCAAGTTGTTTGCCTGTACGCAAGTCAAATGTCTCCGCACTGAGGAACATATTCGGATGGGCACCACCGCTGAATGAATAGGCACTATGAAGGATGGATAAGTAATCCTTCGATTGGTAGTTAATTGTGAAGGTCGAATCATAGGCATATGGCATAAAGCTATGAGCATTAGCCACGCTAGATTGCTTATCTGCTTTGGCATATACCAAGAGTTGATTGATGACATTATTTTTCATCTCTTTAATTTTTTGAGTATATAGCTCATTTATTACACGTTTACCTGGATCATCATCTGGATTCGAAAGATACGGAAGCATAATACTTACTTCTAACAGCATTTCATGTTCATTGTCATCATAGAACGTTTCTGTAAATACTTGATGATTGATTTCAAGATGAGTAGACGCTGTGCTGATGTCATCAGAATCTGTAGATGATCTACCCTTGGTTTCTTCACTCGATTCTTCTGAAGAGGTGTCTTGTTGTAGCACTTCTTGATTCGCAAAACAACCTGAGAAAATAAGTGAGCTGATCACTATCACTACCATCAAGGAAATGGTAAATGGTCGAAAATTCTGGATTTTTACAATAATAATCACCTCTCAAAAAATAGAATTTCCTACCTAACTATATCATATTATGGATATCTGTCAAGGCAGATTTCCTGTGAAGCGAAGCGGTAAAAGATGTTTCAATCCGTATCATCCATTTGCAGCGATCACACTGATGAACCAACACTCGATCATGGTTAATAGGTACATATGCGGATCATGTCAAGTATAACGGTTCGTCATACGCCTCGCATATATATGGAGATATAACTCACATGCCACTACCACGAGAACGAGAAAAACACAGATGAAATCCAATGGAGAATGAATCGTGAGGAATGCTTCATCACAAAACTCCGTGGATATTAAAAATCACTGTTAATTTGATAATCGATAAAGAGAAAGCTGAACATCCATAGAGGATGTATCGATCAACTCGCCATGTGAGACGATCCATTCGAGAATACTGGGCTCGTCAGTTGAATTTCTTTGCATTCTAGGCTCTGAATTCTGGACACCTCGAGTAGCATGATTGATGATAGCGAACTTCACTTTTCCCTCAGATATGTGTTGAACAAATTGGTCAACGGAAATGATCCTGTCTCCACCATCAAATCCTCCAAGAACCATCACCGGTTCGTCTGAGTGAATGATCAGTTTGTAAGCCAAGTCCATAACACTTGTGGCTGCGACGAGATATGCTGCACCTTCACGTTCTAGCTTTAAATAAGCAATCAGTTGGGTTAAATCTTCTTGCTGATCAAATAAATTGTTAGGTCTAATTAACGTTGGGCCAGCGATCGGCTTTTTATGATCGTTACTTCCATACATGATAGGCGTAAATGACCATATCATAGGGAAGATCAGAAGTACGGAAACTGCTATGCCTTGGGCAGACTTCTTCCACTTCAGGGCTATGGCTAATGCTGAATAGCTCACAGAAACAACGAGTACAGCAATCCCCAGAGGTATAAGTCCATCGAGCCAACCACTGGACATGTGATGGATATAGATGTGAAAACTTCCTGTAAGCACGATGGCCGCAGTCCACAAATAGCGAAGTTTGCCTTGTGTTTGAATAAGTAAGTAAACACCAATGCCCAGTAATATCGCAAGAACAGGAGCAAAAGTCGCGAAGTAATATCGAGCTGAAATACCGCTTGAAAAGCTGAAATAGATAAACATCGGAATAAAACAAAGAATGATATACAGGTAAATAGCGTAACGGGATGTTGTTCGGAAATTTGCTTGCCCAATACGATAGATCATAAAGAGACATACTACCCATGCAGGAATCAACCACCATGAAATCTGGCCTGCGTTTCGTTTAGTGAATAATCGCCAGAAGGACGACGCCCCTGCTGCACCACCATCAGGTGCGCCAACACCACCGCCAGGTGCATTGCCTAGCGGATTCATTGTATTCGTGTCATCTGATGATAATCCATTATAGAATACACGATTCAAACCATTGTATCCAAACGCCAAATCATATGCGCTATTCGTTGAACTACTGCCAATATAAGGACGCTCGCTGGTTGGTGTCCAATCGACAATCGTAATCCATGATAATGAGATCACGACGAGAACAGCAAATGAAATTGCACAGTCTCTGATTTTTTTGACCAGTGATTGTTTGGACACAACAAGATACGTCAAATAGATCGCAGGAACAACCATATATGCTTGCAACATCTTCACGTTGAAGCCAAGTCCAATGATGATTGCAGCAACTAACAAATGCCGAAGACTAGACTTCTCAGCAGCTAGAACCGCTTGTCCAGATGCTATTAGCATCAGTACAATTAAAGTTGCATCCATCGTATTATTCCGACTCACCGCAACAAAAATCGGTGTGACTGCAAGAGCAAGCGCTGCAACGAATCCCGATTGCATCCCAAATCGCTTACCGATAAATCGATAGATCAGATACACGCTCAGTATACTGGCTAGCGCTTGAGGGAATAACAAAGCAAAACCCGTATATCCCCATATTTTTGTAGATAATACTTGAATCCACAATCCAAGCGGAGGCTTATCCACTGTAACAAAACCAATGGAATCCAAACTATTAAAGAAAAAAGCGTGGAGATTATGTCCCATGCTCTTAACCGCTGAAGCATAATAGAAATTCCCTAAACCTTCCTCCCACAAAGACCACACATTCAATATGGTTGTAAGCACCATCACAAACAACAGCGGGATATACCTAAATAAACTTCTTGGGTTACCTATAATGCATTGTCCTGCATGCCAGAATTTCATCTACATTCCCCTTACCAAAATATGAGTTGATTTTATTTTAGATATGAAAACTGAAAAGAACTTGAACATTAACTTGATTTCATATTATTTCAATCGAATGTGTAGTTTTATCACTAAGCTTGACTTTACGCAATGTCGAGCCGAGAACCACACCGATTAGCGCCATTCCCATCCCCATCCCTAATAATGCACGAGGAATTAAGAAGGCCATCGCATCGTCTTGAGGTGTAATGTGTGATAACAGGAAAGCTCCACCAGCGACAATCGATAAGCCGATGACAAGGGGTCGAGGTCCAATCTTGTCATACAATCGCCCTCCAATTGGCATGAACAACGCAGAAGCGATGGCTTGCGGTAACGTCCATAAACCTGCTTCGAGTGCGCTCAATCCCATCATGCGTTGCAAATAATACTGTACCTTTAATTTATTGCCAATACAAAAATTCAATTGTTTATTCGAATCGTGATGATTTCGCATTGAAGCGATAATTCGATGGTGTAGCTTGCGTTCGTTGCTTAAATATTTTGGAGAAATGATGTATATCTGAGAATCCGCAATAGGTAGCAATTTGCACCATGCTCAATTCGCTATTCACCAGCATATCTCGTGCATGATCTATTCTCATCTGCATGACATATTGATGAGGCGATAAGCCGAAATGGTTGCGAAATATCATCGAAAATCTTGAAGGTGAGCACCTTGCGCGTTTGGCCATTTTGGAAATTGACAAGGATTCCGCTAAATGTAAGGACATATACGAGTGAATCCAACTCAAGAAATCACCTGTTCGATCTTCGCGAGGCGTATGAAGCGAACTGTATTCTTCGAGAAGGTACCAGATGAGCTGTGCAACTAAATTAGAGGCTTCTAGCCGACGAAGGGTGTCACCTTGTAACCATTGACGTATCGCTTTCAATAGCAAGTCGCGACAAACAACAGATTTTGCAGGCTTGAACACTACAGGAATGGTGACGTCATCAAACTCATTGAGGATGGGTTGCACCAACTCTTCATAGGAAGTAAGGTCGGTTTGACCTTGTTTCGTGGGAAAGCTGTCTTTGCGATTCTCGCGATAGAAAACATCGAAATGGATATATGGCGTGATGGTATCAGTGAGCCCTGTGAACGAATGGAGTACTTGTGGTTGAATCAAACAAAACTCTCCAGGTTTCACAACATATTCGCGACCCTCTGCATACATCACGAACTGCCCTTCTTGCATGTAAATCAGTAAATAATCAAGCAACCGTCTTGCGCCAACCACATACGGCTCACGCAAGGGCTCCTCTGCTTCACGCAAATAGGGAGCAATCAGATGCTGATCCAAATACGAACTAAGCATAGGCATAGGAATCACAGTCCTCCTTCATGAATAAATCAGTTTTGACAAATTAAAAAGTAGTTTTGATATATATCCTATGAACATGATTATGTAAAGTATAAGTAAATTATACAACAAGGAGGCGCGTAAACAAATGATTTTGACACAAGCGTATGCTTTGTCCGCAGAACAATGTACAAGTTTCCAAACGAACGGTCATATTTTCTTGCCAGGCGTAGCCCCTGCTGAACACTTACAGATCTATCGGAAAGCGATCCAAGAAGAAGTTCAAGCGTATGCCAAAACATATCTGCCACTTGAAAAAAGAGATACCTATGGGAAAGCTTTCATTCAAGTAGGCAACTTATGGACTCGACATGAGATCATCAAACAATTTGTGCTTGCACAGCGATTCGGGAAAATAGCTGCAGAACTACTAGGTGTCTCCGGCGTGCGGATATATCATGATCAAGCTTTGTTCAAAGAACCTGGAGGCGGTCATACGCCTTGGCATCAAGACCAGATCTACTGGCCACTTGATCATCAACAGACGATCACCATGTGGATGCCACTTGTCGATATTCCTGAAGAAGTCGGATCGATGACGTTCGGTTCGGGGACGTACCATGATGGCTACATCAGCAAGGAAACGATATCCGACGAATCGCACAAAACGTTCGCTAGCTACATCGAAGGCAGACGTATTCCGACAGTCAACTATGGAGCCATGAAAGCAGGCGATGCTACTTTCCATGCGGGATGGACCTTGCATTCCGCACCAGGAAATCCTACTGATCACTTGCGCGAAGTCATGACCATTATCTACGTTGCTGATGGTGCGATCATCTCAGAGCCAGATAGCTCTTCACGCAAGTCTGATTTGGCATCATGGTTACCAGGTCTACAACCTGGAGATCTCGTTGCAAGTCCAATAAATCCATTGGTGTACACTACCAACAGCTGATCTGGATCCGTTCATGGATAGGATAGGGGTATGAGGATATGGATACGGGGCAGGAATACCTGATACCCTGAAGCATCAGCTTTCTGGTTTCGGGATTTCTACCCTGCTAAGTGAAATAGGTTCATAGGTTCCTTCCACTATTGCTTATGGAAGCTGGTGCCTGCTTCATATACTCCCATTCGCCTTCGGCAGTAAGGGCTTTGACTTGACATGCAGTTGTAACCGTCAAGTAATTTTGACTTAGCATTCTTCTTCCAGTTATTAATATTTACTGTAATACAAACATAACATATAATCTCCAAAATGATAAACCATGAGTTCGGCACTCGTATCAAAATCTCCCCCTTCATACTAGGGGTGGCTAGGATTTCTTTGATTTTTTTAATAGATAGCGAATTGTATAGCAAGTGCCACCTGAGTCCAGTACCCAGGTGGCAATCTTGTTTTATAGTTGGTTATATTGGCTAGTGATATATTCAACTTCACCCGTGAACATCGGATTGTTCTTGATCTTATCCAAGTACACTTGGAGAATGTCTTTAGTGATGCCTGCTTTCTGATAAGCATCTACGTCATTCATTGACAGCCAGTCGATGGAATACAATTTATCACCGATTGACAATGCATAGGGATTCCCAAATGCTTTCATGACTTGCTTCGGATCAGCGGAATATATGGCTTCGATTTGCTCAGGGGTGTAGATCAGACCGTTGTTCTCACGAATGAAGTCTTGCTTTGCTATGTTGAGTTCTCTTACCAAGTTGATGACGTTATATTCGAGAATATCTCTTGTCGGCTTACCCTTTTCTCTATCTTCATAATTAAATCGATTCATCCACTTCGTCAACTCTTCGGAATTCACGAGATCATGCACAAAGTCTGGAACGCCGTAATATTCCGTGCGATATGGCGCAGACAATTCCCACTCCGAAGCTACATCTAGACTACTCATGCTTACCATTTCACTTGTTTTAATTGCTTTCTTCAGTGTGCTTTTAATGGCTCGATATTCTTCCCGTAGACTGACGTCATCAATTACCTTGAGATATTCAGCAACTGCTTCGAGGGGGATACCACTCTTCTCATAGTCGGTTAACGTTCTCGTAGCAAGCCAATAAGCGGTGTACAGTTCATTATTTACAAGCAAGGCATAAGGATTTGCGAATAATCGATTGATTTCCGATTGATTATTCGCATACAAGGCATCCATTTCTTCTTTGGTATATTCAGAGCTAAACTTTTCTACCTGTTCTCGTGGTAATTTCAATTCCCGAATGACACTCCCAAAATTTAACTCAAAGTTGTCTCGATTCCCTCCATAACTCTTATACTGCTTAAACCATTCATCTATTTTTTCATCGCTAACAATATCACTAATGTTTGTTGGGATTATATAATACTTATAATCATACTTTAAAAGCATATCATATTTGCCATCGCCGTCCCTCCCTCCACCCGTATATTCAGGATATTCCTCATTTTTGTAGACCGACGTCATATTGTCAATTCCTCCCATTTCATTAGGCGTAGGGCTAACTTCAATTGTATTTTTCGTTTCCTTGACTTCTACATGAGTAGGCGTAACGGTGTGGATTGGTTCTTGTGTGGATTGACATGCCGAGATGAGCAGTGTGGCAATGACAAGTACGGCTATTATTAATTTATTCATATAAGCTCCTTCTATTAATCCAGATTTATATATCTCCTAAAAAGGGTGTTCCCGAAAAAAACTTCTGTGGATTGATGAATTCATTGCTTAATATTGTATTACCAGATGTTTTTCCAGCATTATTTACATCGACATGTAAATGTGTACCATCTCTTGGTCTATTCGCCGTAGGCGTTGGTGAGACTTTCCCTGTATTGCCGGTATAACCAATAAGGTCACCTTTGTTAATTCTTGCACCTGGCTTAACAGATGGTTCATCTCTTAAGTGGAGATAACGAACATACAGTTTATTCTTGGTAATAGGATCTATAGAGTCAGTTTCCACCACGACATAGTATCCCGCAGATGAGGTTATATCGCGATTTGAAACTATTACCTTCCCTGCATATACATTCTTTACTGCGACCCCATAGATATCTGCAATATTACCGATGATATCCATAGCATAATGTGGTGGATCTTGTCTATTAAGCATATTGAATCCAGATGATATATTACTGAACTGAATTACATCCTCATACATATAGCCCCATCCCATGCTACTATAGCTTTGATTCGTCTAGGTGTTCGGAGGCTGTAGCCCGTTATATATAATGCTCCAATAGGGTGAGACACAGGAGCGTGATCAATAAGTTATAATCAAACTATGGAGAAGAGAAACCGATATACCCCAGAATTCAAAACGAAGGTTGTACTTGAGGTCATGCGGGAAGAGCATACCGTCAATGAGCTTGCAGCCAAATATGAATT
>CAMCVV010000050.1 GCA_945881905.1 Paenibacillus alvei | reverse complement strand
CGCACGAAATGAAGTTTTCAAACATAAAGTCACTTGTAGCAAGTAAGTTAAGATACATGCTCTCACGAACGGATGTCGTGATCTAAAGCTACTTCTGAATTTGATGCGCGTAGAGGGACTTGAACCCCCACGGTTACCCGCTAGATCCTAAGTCTAGTGCGTCTGCCAATTCCGCCATACGCGCGCATCGTTCATGAACATTAATGGTTCATAAAACAGTTAGGATTAATTCTTATGATATTTTAGCTTAAATCAATAAAATGATTGAGTTACATGCAACGCTGTTGTAACGAACTCATCCACTATAATTCGGCTTCGTCATTAACAATATCCGTTTGAATATATTCAATTGAATTGATGCATCTTGGAGAAAATGGCGGAGCTGACGGGATTCGAACCCGCGGTCTCCTGCGTGACAGGCAGGCATGTTAGGCCACTACACCACAGCTCCACAGATGCTTACATAAGTAAGTACTAGACTACACTAGAGAAATTAAGTTGCGGGGGCAGGATTTGAACCTGCGGCCTTCGGGTTATGAGCCCGACGAGCTACCGGGCTGCTCCACCCCGCGATATGGAAAGCTGAATTACATCGTAACGATCTAACTGTAACTGATGTGCTATCAAATGGCTCCCCGAACAGGGCTCGAACCTGTGACAACACGATTAACAGTCGTGTGCTCTACCAACTGAGCTATCAGGGAACGTATAATCAGAACATCATTGTAACATGGATAACTTTTGATTGGCAACAATTGATTTTACAGGGAAGAATCAATAACAGCTTGATTAGAATAACACAGACCAGCACTAGAAATCAAATCCATATCTTGCTATAAAGATCATGCGTAGGTCAATTCACTTTCTATGACCCATGTGCATAGCCTATATTGAGAACTCATCGAGAGGAGTTATGATTATGTATAACACAGTTTTACAGCCTCATCGTCATACACATACGGGAGGTCATTCATGTGAAGTTCATCCACACATGCAAGCTCAATATGCTCAATCCCCTTTGCAGACTTGTGCTACGCAATCTCCGCCCCAATCATACGCAGCTCAAGCTCAGGCTCAAGCTCAAGCCATGGCACATCATTACGCTACACCTTCCGTAGCACAAAGCTTCGCTATTCCCTCCATGGCACATCATTATGCAACACCACCAACAGCTCAGATCTATGGAGCTGAATCCCCAGGTCAACCCTACGCAAATACGTGCGTCGACCCTGCGCTCACAAGTAAAATCGCACAAGCCATAGATGGTGAATATACAGCGATATGTTGTTATGCTCAATTGATAGCACAAGCTCCCACGGATGAAGAAAGAAGACAAATCAATGAAATACGGAATGATGAAATCCGACATTATCAAGTGTTTAGTCAAATCTATTCGTCCATGACTGAACGATGTCACCAAGCACAAATGAACGGGCAATGCCCGCCACGTTATACGGATGGTATTCTTGCTGCTTTCCAAGATGAACAGAAAACTGTTGACTTTTACTTAGAACTTGCCGATTCGGCACAAGACCCCTACACGAAAGAGCAATTCAAACGTGCTGCAGCTGACGAACAAAATCATGCAGTATGGTTCTTATCCTTAATAATGAAAAATTGCTTCACGCCTATGCCATGCTGTAATACATGATGGTTTGGACTTCTAGCGATGTGTGATATACACAAATCAATTCATCCCCTGAGATATCGTCTCAGGGGATCTAATCAAGTAAGCCTTTTGCATGATATAAATCAGAAAACATCCTTGTTCTAGCCATTGCAAATTCTCAGTAGTGAGGTTACATTTAGAATGTATAACATAGAATGTAAGGCTTTATTTCAAGAGGAGTGTAAGCATACATATGGATCCACTAACCAATCGTCGTGCATTAGGACATTCGGAATTGCAGGTATCTCCATTAGGTCTTGGGTGTTGGCAATTTAGCAAAGGAAGTGGGATGGTTGGGAAATATTGGCCCACTCTCTCCGATGATGAAATTCTTACGATCATTAATATGAGTGTTGATGGTGGCATGAATTGGTTTGATACTGCAGAAGTCTACGGACATGGCCAATCTGAACAAGCATTGGCTAGATCTTTGGATGCACTGACTTTGCAAGGAAACGCGATGAACGATTTGTTGATTGCGACCAAATGGTGGCCCTTACTGCGCACTGCTCGTTCGATTACGCGAACAATTGGACAACGTATCGATGCATTAGGCGGTCGTTCCATAGACTTATATCAAATCCATCAGCCGTTCTCTCTATCATCGATTGCACAACAAATGAAAGCGATGGCTGATTTAGTAAAACAAGGAAAGATACGTTATATCGGTGTGAGTAACTTCTCCGCGAAACAAATGCGTCTTGCCGACCAAGAGTTGCAAAAATACGGATTACGGTTAACTTCTAATCAAGTCAAATATAGCTTGCTTGACCGAAGAATCGAATCGAATGGTGTGCTTGCAACTGCCCAAGAACTCGGCATATCCATTATTGCTTATTCGCCACTCGAACAAGGACTGCTCACTGGAAAATTCCATTACAAGCCTGAACTTGTCGCGACATCTTCAGGTATGCGGAAGTATCTCGCTACATATCGAACAAGTGGTTTAGCGAGAAGTCGCCCGTTGATCGATCTCTTGCAATCACTCGCTGATCAATATCAGCGCACGCCAAGTCAAATTGCTTTGAATTGGACGATTCATTATCACGGTGATACAATCGTAGCCATTCCCGGTGCTTCCAAGTTAAGCCATGCCTCAGATAATGTAGGAGCGATGCAATTCAAGCTATCTCACGAAGAGATGGAATTGATTAGTGCCCAAAGCTTAGCTGTACTTTAACGCTCATGGCTTCTTAGTACTCTAATCCGCTGCATATCTCTATGCTTCAGTTCTTCTCTTCTACTTTAGTGGTGCAAGCTCTGTTGTAGCAACGAACTGCTCTACAGCGATCCGATTTGATTTCGCATATTCACGTAATGCCCAACGGATGGCTTTATGGATACAAAATTCCTCCGAACCCACGCATCGACGAATCAATTGGAACAATAGTTCTTGGTTCGTCTGTTGTTTGTACCTTAGTTGAAAGAGAATCGCCGATCGCTGTAACCAGAAACTTGATGACGTGATCCACCGCTCCGTTAAACCATGAATTTGCTCTGGATACAAAGACAAGTATCTCCCCAAGGCATGACTAGCGATCAAATCAATCGTATCCCGCCAAGATTTAGTGAGAATGAGTTCTTCAAGGAGTTCACCGTGTCTGGGTTTGAAGCGAATATACGTCATATCTAATATAAACATAGCGACATACTGGTATTCACGCTCCGGTAAGTGCCAGAGACCTAGAATGATGCGCTCCCACTCCGCTGGTGTTACCGGTCCATCGCTATGAGAAGTGAATGGACCTCTCAGATGATGAGCTATGAGAATTTGCGTTCCTCGACAACGATCTTCTGCTTTGAAACTAGCAAGCCGATCCTATGTATTCTGATAGGCATGAACGTCAGGAGCCCAAAATTGGTGATCGGGACGAAAAACTGGAAAAGGCCCTGACCACACTTCAAGGTCCTGGCTTTCATACATATCAAATCCAGTACCCTTTCCTTCCCATGCATGCTGATCTGTTGTGCCATACAAATAATACGTACGTTCACCTGGAATCGCAAGAATATAAGGATTTCGTATCTGAATTTCACTACTCAAGATCACGGGTATACCCCTTCTCTTCTTAGAGCTCATGTCACAAACAACTATTTCATATATTCATCGAACAAAGTAATTACTTTACTGACATATAATTCCGGATCAACGGCATATGAACCTACATGTTTACTTGAATCCGTCAACCATAACTCTGCGTTAGAGTCCCCTACTGCAGCAAATAGCTCTTCACTATTTCGTGAAGGTATCGACGTGTCATCTCGTGCATGAATGAATAACAGTCCTCTTTCACGTAATTTCTCCATCTGATCGATAGGTCGAACTTGATCGGGATCCACACCAATTAAGTTTGGCGTCGTCCAGATCACAAGAGGTGTGAAAGGGAAATTCGGCAAATTACTCCATACCGAAAGATTATCTCGCAAATAGGGCTCTAACGCTGCAAAGGGTGAATCCAAAACCAATGCTTGTATATCCGGTGTTTCGGATGCAGCAAGAATGGCTGTCACTGCACCCATGGAAAATCCAATAACACCAAATTGCTGGTATCCAAGGGTTTTGCCATAATCCACTGCAGAAAGCAGATCAATCTTCTCAAATAGACCAATGCTTGTCAGAGAACCTCCTGACAAACCTGAATTACGAAAATCAAACATCAAGCAGTTGTACCCTGCGTCATTCAATGCCTTCACTGTAGGTAACGCACCGACTTCATGACTACGATTATTCGCATAACCATGAGCAAAAATGATTAATTTACTGCTAGGTCGTTTCGATGGAAATAACCATCCATCGAGTTTAATCTCATCGCTACTCATGAATTCTACATGTTCATAGGACAATCCTAACTTCTCAGGCAAATTCACAGGTGCTACTTTGACTGGATGCGTCAGATTCCAACCTACAAATGTAGCTAATCCAACTGTTCCGATCGAACTTATGATGACGATCATACTGATGATCACGTACCCCATTCGCTTGTAAGACTTCCGGCGAACACGTCCTGTACGCTCTACAGAGCTAGAAATCATATCGTGGAACCCCCTTCACTGTTCACTTGTCTAAAGTGAAAAGCAATCATCACCAACATGCTAAAGACTAAAGCCACACCGATTAATATAAAAGGAATTCTGGGATCCACATGATACGCCCATCCTCCGATAATTCCTGATGGTGCAGTGAACATCAGAACCACCACCCACAAATTCGCTACAGAATGAGCGCGATCTTCATCATTCATTTCATTGGCTACTGCTGCTTCTAAATACGGATATGTCATAATAACACCTAATGCTGAAAAAACAGTACTTACCAATAACAAGACAATATCTCCGGGCTTGGCTATGATTAGTAAAATAATCGAAAGTACAGAAATCAAAAAACCCCAGATCATCACTTGATTGGTGTACGAAGGCGGGATTTTCGGTACCATAAAGACCATCGCAATCAACATCACCACAGAAGTCAATGCAGGAAATATGGAAATAAATTCGCTCCGCAACTGTAACTCATCAACGAAATACAGAGACAGATACGTATTCTTCAGCGTCAACTGAAAAGTAAATAACATATATACACTGAACACCATCAGTAATGGGGGGGTGTGCAATAACTTGCGTGTGACACGCACATATTCTGTAAAGCTTGAATTTACACTAATCCCTTGGGACTCTTTCATTTTCCTAAGTCCTATTTCGGTTTCTTTCAATAAGATATGACGAGGGAATATCATGAGCGTTATACTGACAAAAGCAAACACGTACATCCAGCGTATGCCAGGAATTAAATCGAAATGCATCACAACGAGACCTCCAATCGGAGCAAACAGTCCTCCTACCACAACAAGAAACTGTAAGACCATGAAGACATAAGTCCGATCTCGAAGAGGTGTTTCTTCTACCAATAGACAAGAAAATGCCGTGTGCGGAATACGGACAAGACCATTGACTAGCGCAGCAATCACAAAAAACCAGACATTCTGTGCTAAAGCCCAAATCAATAAAGGAATCGACCAACTGATGATGTCAAAATACATCAGCGCTTTTCTTCTGCCTAAGCGATCTGTCAAATAACCGCTTATCCATGCAGAGAAAACTTGAACGACTAACCCTAAGGTAATGATCCAGCCAATTGTCGTCTCGCTGAGACCCATTTCATACATATATATTGTGGCATATGTCGTAATTAAGGTATAGGGCAAAAGAAACAATAGCTCGAATGTAAGACAGGTTCGAGCGTTACCTTGTAAACGGCTCAAGAAACCTAATGTCATGTTCATGCCTCCGGTGTCTTCATGGGTAGCTATTGTTCCTACATTGGGAGAAGGGACTTCTCATCAATTCTATTCAAACAGCAGGTTACTTCTGTCTGATTAATTTGGTCACACGTCCGTCTGATATCCACTCTGCTAGATAAATATCTCCATGTGAATCCACACAAATCCCATGAGGGGAACTGAATCGATCAGGGCGGTAATAAGACTTCGGTAAATTAGGCCAACCTTCTTGTTTATACGCTTGTTGATCTTCTCCTAAGTGCGTAATCAAACGATCGTCCTTATCTAAAATGGTAATACGACTATGTAAATCAGGTAAGTATACTTCATCACCAAAGAAATAAAAGCTGCAAGGTAGATCGAGATTGTGGTCGATAAAGCGCTTATGTTTCCCTTCCATCGTAAACACTTGAATGCGGTTATTACTGCGATCAGCGATATATAATTCTGGTTCAATCCCACGTAAGTTCACAGAGATTCCGTGTGGAGAATTCAATTGGCCTGCTTCTTTACCATTACCACCCCAGCTACCTTTATATGTCCCTTGATGATCGTAATGATGAACATAACTTTGACCGTAGCCATCTGATACATAGATATCGCCATTCGGTGCCACGCATACATCAGTTGGTACATATTTACGTTCTTGGTCATAAAGATCAGGTCGGTTTGGCGTGCCTACACGGAATATGACTTCCCCTTGTAGCGTGGTCTTAACCAGCAAGGAGCGTTGCGTATCTGCATAATAGATATACTCTTTTCCATCGGAATCCATATGCAAATAAAATCCATGTGCTCCACCTTCGAATTCTGAACCCCACGAATCAAGAAATTTCCCTGAGCGATCAAATACAACAACTGCATCTTTACTCGTGTTATGAACATATACGTTATCTTGCGCATCTACACATACCCCATGTGTGTACCCATAAGACAAGTGACTAGGTAACTTACCCCAATCTGTTGCGACTTCATACCTGTGGGAAGCATTCCCTATACCTGATTTGTGTGGCATTTATTATTCCTCCTAATATTTATGTTTTGGATCTCAACTACAGTTTACATCACTATATTATATTTACCAGCTCTCCATGTCACATCATATCATAAGACAAGCTGTACGTCTTTAGCATTTCGTCTTGTTGTGCTCCACGTCCTCCTGCTGGAACAACCATCAAACAATTCGCTTCTTGGATCGATACCATCATGCTCGATTTGCTGAAGCCTACTGGGGTTACGAACACTCCTCCTTGATCCATCGTCAATCTTGCTCGAACATAACGAACATACGGACATGATTTCCCATAAGGCACCGTTAATCTCGCATCAATCGGATGAGGAACAATCCACTTCACACCTAATATACGATTCATTAACGGTTTGACCAGTAGCTCGAACCCTACAAAACAAGCACCTGGATTTCCCGAGAGACCAATGACAAGCTTAGAATCAATCATCGCTGCTGAAGTTGGACTGCCCGGTCGAATAGCAACTTTGTTAAATAACAGATGATCGTTATGCTTTTCTTGGAACAAACGAGCGATCACATCTCGATCACCTACAGAAACTCCCCCTGTCGTAATAACGAAATCATGATCGGGAAGCACTGCAGCAATAGCGCTTCGCACCATTTCTTCATCATCAGGTAAGATGCCATAATCATGTGCTATGCCACCGCTTAACTGAATTTGTGCTGCAATCATTGAACTGTTGCTGTTTCGAATATGGGCGAATTGTACGGGCTCATGGATGTCTTGAAGTTCACTTCCCGTAGCGAATACAGCGACACGTGGTTGCTTCAACACTTGTACGACGGAATAGCCATACGTAGCAAGTAATGCGATCTGTCCAGGTTGTATGCGAGTGCCTTGCTCAATCAAGAGTTGTCCTTGTTCGATTTCATCTCCGACTCGAGTCACATTCAGCCAAATTGAAACTGATTGCTTGATGCAGATATACGTTGAAACGAACAAGGCGTGGTTACGATCTGTTTCAACATCAGTTTGTGCATACGCTCCTTGTGTGTGAGTATCCTGCACTGGAAAGACTTGCGAATCGACCTCAACTTGCTCCAACATGATTACGGCATCAGCTCCATCTGGTACCGGAGCTCCCGTCATAATGCGTATTGCCTGACCTTTCTCAAGTCGAACAAGAGAATCATTCCCTGCTAAGAGGGTATCCACGACATGAAGAACAAGGGGATGGTCATTCGAAGCTTGAAGTGTATCGCATGTCCGAACAGCATACCCATCTACGCCTGCACGTGCGAAGTGAGGATAAGGATGCTCAGCGACTACATCAACTGCGAGATGTCGATTCACGCTTTCCATTAATTCAACTTGTTCGATTTGAGAAGGAATCGCATACGCAAGCAACTTGCTTCTCGCTTCTTCTAGAGATAGCACGTGACGTTTGATAAGCAGTGATCGATTCATCATAGCTATAGTAATCTCCTCAGCCCATGTAATCTTCGATGATCGTGTAGTCTCTTTGATGTCTCTTTCCTGATAAGTTTCTCTTGTGAAGTCTGTTCAAGCCAAACCAGTAATCCGCTCCGTATGCGTATATCCATTCATTCTGCCACTGCGAATAAATCCGACACATGTTATACCCAAATCATCAGCAAGCTTTAAAGCAAGATCTGTAGGTGCAGACTTCGAAAGCAGGAACCCTACTCCGATCTTGGCAGCTTTCAATACGACTTCTGAAGACATCCTGCCACTGAACGTAATGATTTTATCTCGTGTCTGGATTTTGTGTTGCAAACAATATCCGAACAGCTTATCCAATGCATTGTGCCTGCCAATATCGGAGCGGACAACGATCATCTTCTCGGGTGTACAGAGTGAAGCGTTATGTACACCGCCAGTAAGTTGAAAATCGCTTGAATGATTTTGCAATTGCTCCATCAAGTTCACACACTGCTCGACGCTAACCGTTACGCGTGTCGTCGAAGTCTTTGCAGTGAACATATCATTGTGAAAATAAAACTGTCTGCTCTTGCCACAGCATGAACCGATGAATCGTTTTGAATAGAGGTCTTTACTCGTTGACTGTTTTGTTCTTAACTCAATATCGATATACCCTCGATCTGTGTCGATGTGCAATTGTTGAATATCTGCAAATGAACGAATGACACCTTCGGACGCTAGAAATCCAATCGCGAGTTCTTGTAAATGTTCAGGAGAACAGACCATCGTAGCAAATTCTTCTCCATCAATCCGAAATGTGAGCGGATATTCTGTTGCAATTTCATCATCGAACTCGATCAACTGAGCTGTAGGTTGATTCAGGTATTTGTATACATGCCACGATGTCGTCATCCGTGATTCCATGAAAGCTCACCTCACTATCTCGGTTTGTTCAACCCATCATTTCTGTTTCTAGCTCTTCGACTCGCTTCTGCACATAACGCGTATCTTTCAATGCATGAAAAGATTCGGCTTTCTCTACAATCACAGTGGTATTATATTCGGGTATTCCGGCTTTGGCTTCATACACCCCTTTTGGGAACAAACTATTTGCTTCTGGCCAAAACAATTCGATATTATGTGATGCTACATCAGCGTATTTGGCTCTGCCATGGAAATGACCCGAAGGATTGTATACGACAATAGCTTCATCTTCATGAATATTCATCGCTTGTGCGTCAGCAGGGTGAATCAATACATCATAACGAGAAGCAGAATTGAACGCATCTGTATGACCATAGATCATGGAGTTGAATTGTTTGCCACGTCGTGTCGTCGCATAGAAATGTCCTTCTGGCTTCCGTCTTTGCGGTAATTCCATAGCAATTAACTGAGCACGTCCATCTGCAGTTGGACAAATTCCGTCTTCACATAGCCAAGCGCCACCGTATTGGAAAACATCGCCTTGCTTGTAGAGATGCTGAATTCCTTCATAATAAGGAACTGCTTGTGCGATTTCACCTCGTATCTCATCTGCACTTGAAAAGTCCACAAGATGGGCTTGTTCGGGCTTCAGTTTCTTGGCTAGATCCACATAAATCTGCCATTCTGCTCTTGTTTCTGCAAGTCGGGGCCCTTGAATTTCTGGCGAAAAATAGACCATACGCTCCGTAGATGTAGATGTCCCGCCTCCCGGTTGCTCATATCGCGTCATCGCAGGCAATACCAATACCGTTTCACGAGCTGCTAGCAGTGTCGATGTATTGAGAATGATATCTTGATGCACACGTAGCTCCACGGATTCTAGGCAATTACGCACAAACGCTGGATCTGGCATCGTCTCAATAAAATTACCACCCGATGTATAGAATAACTTCAATCTGCGCTCATGATCTTCAGGAAGTACAGCATTCTCTAATGTGACGCCAATAATATCTCCTTGCCATGTTGGGAGCGGAAATCCCCAGAGATCTTCGATGCGCTCCATATCTGCGCGTGAGAACTCACCTCCGGGAACACTGAATGGATCGGCTCCCATTTCACCAGAACCTTGCACACCACTGTGGCCCCGAATCGGCATCAACCCACAATGCGCTCTACCGAGAAATCCACGCAGTAAAGCCAAGTTAGCTACTTGAGAAATATTGTCTGTCCCGAATCGATGCTGCGTAAGTCCCATGCTCCACACAAAAACAGCAGACTTCGCATGTGCAAGCAACTCAGCGAATTCCATCATTCTTTCTTTGGATAGTCCAGAAGCACTTACGAGCTCATCCCAATCTTGCTCGAGAACCTTCGCTTTCAATGTTGCGTATCCATGGACATGATGGTTTACAAAATCATGGTTAATCGCTGACCCCGGCTGATGGTCTTCCATCGCAAACCAATGCTTCATCACACCGTGCATGAAAGCGATATCTCCACCAATGTGAACTTGATAAAAGTCATCTGCAAGTTTCGTACCAAATACCGCAGATTCAGGGATTGAAGGGATCCAATACCCGTCCATTGCGGGTTCGCGATAGGGATTGATCACGATGATTTTCGTTCCTTTGCGCTTCGCAGCATACATATATTTCGTCGAGACAGGTTGATTGTTCGCAGCTACACTGCCCCAAAACACAAGCACGTCCGTACCGATCCAATCTTTGTAATTACAACTCGAAGATGAAATGCCTACTGAACGCTTCAGAGCCGTCTTCGAAGGAGAATGGCAAATACGAGAAGCGTTATCAATATGATTCGTTCCTAAATATCGGGCGACTTTGGCGGCTACGTAGTAAGATTCGTTCGTGATCCCTCGAGCTGTCAAGTAAAAAGCCATTTGTTTGGGTTGAATTTCTCGATATTTGTTGGCGATGACCTCAAAAGCATCTTCCCATGAAATACGACGGAAATTGTTCTCCCCTTGGTTACGTATCAAGGGATAAGGAATCCGCCCGAGCTTGCGAAGCGCTGTACTGTCCATCTGTTGCAGTGTGTCGATATCAGCATGCAACATCTTGGGTTCTATTGCTGGCATTGTATTGAGTCTTAGTAGATTTAATCGTGTCGTGCACAGATGAGGTCCTGTCAAGGTTTGATCATACAACCCAGATACGCCAAGTGCACATCCATCACATACACCTTGCGTTAAGATCCGATAGGCGTAAGGAAGTTGATCGCGATTCTCCCATGCAATCTTCATCGTATCGCGGATGTGATGAGGCTTAATTAAGCCTAAGCCAAAAGGTTTGGCGCTTACCCATAAATTCGGGTCTGGTCGAAGCGGGAGCTTAATTGGTCCGGTATGCTTAGTTGTACCCATAATTACCTCCAACATCAAATAAATAATAAAAAAACCCCAAAAAAAGTAGGTTCCTCTTAATAAGGTTTCTACCTTATGCGGATAGTCTCATGCAGGTTCGCTGCGAAGCACTAACATACGTACATAATGGTGTGAAGCGTATCCTGATGCAAAAAATAATGGTTCATTAAATAGAACATGCAGATTCTCCATATGTGGATATCGTGTGGATATCGTGTGGATATCATGTGGATATCGTGTGGATATCATAGCTGAGCTCGGAACTTTGTTGCAATATCTTGATCAAATACGAAGATCGACATCCCTAAATCCTGATCAATATCGATATCAATAAAGAGGTCTATCCATTGCGCTTGGACGAGCTGCTCCATCTCGACTGGTGGATGCTTACGATACAGTTCTTTAATCCAATTCGTCCGCGCTTCATGCAACATTTGCTTGCCTTCTGTTTCTTTGGCAATAAACTTCTCTACAGGTGACAAGTTACCTTCCATTTCACAAATCGCCCAGTTCTTACAGAAGGTCGTCGTGATTCGACTAGGTCCTCTTCCGATAAAGCGTTTGCGATACGCTTTAACCAAATTACAAAATTCCGCTTCAACAGGATTCATCGAACTTTTGATCATGGCAATTCCCTTCTATATCGTAAACCAAAACACAGGGTCACTATGTCGAATCTACGGAATGAGAACGTTCTCTATGCTCAGTTTATCAACAAACCGATTTCATGACAAGAACGATTTTGGATGTTACAATGTGCAGTGTAAGCGCTATGATGTGAACGAACACTTCGTTTGGCTAGAATGTTTTTGGAAGTCACGCAGAAGAATTTATCGAATGGGGAGAAATCGCATGAACCGACCCTTTATTTTACAAATCGTGGGGTACAAAAATTCGGGTAAGACACAATTAATATGTAAACTTATAGAAAAGTGTGTACAAGCTGGTTTGCGTGTTGGAAGCATTAAACACGATATGCATGCTTTTGAGATGGATCATGTGGGTCGAGATACGTGGCTTCACCGCCAAGCAGGTGCAGAGCAAATTGCAATTACCTCTCCACAACAAACGGCTATCCTATTCGAGAAATCCTATGAACTCGATGACTTAATCGCACAGATGTCGAATCTTGATATCGTGCTAGTTGAAGGTTTCAAACAAGCTGACTATCCCAAATTCGTTATGTGGAATAAACCATCAGATGACCCATATCTGCTAACGCTTATGAATATTAAAGCTGTGATTATGTCATTTCCTGGGAAATATGAAGGAAAAGATCGATTTCATCGTGACGACATCTCTTCTATTTGGTCATATCTCCAAAGGATGATAAAAGGTGATATCGAATGACAATACACGTACACGGAATCATACTTGCAGGAGGGAAAAGCTCGCGTATGGGGCAAGACAAGGCTTTACTAAACATCCATAACCAACCGATGGTAGCATATATTGCTAATCAACTTTCAGGAGTCTGTTCGTCGGTAACTGTGGTCGCTTCATGTGAAGCTGTGCTTCGATATCGCCAAGTCTTGGATTGTTCAGTTCGATTTGTTGAAGATATGTACCCCCATCAAGGACCATTATCTGGCATTCATGCAGGTTTACGAACATTACAAGGAAATGAAGATGTAGCTTGGGTGATGGCTTGTGATATGCCTCGATTCTCACAAAGCTTATTCGAGAAAATGAAAACACAATTTCTCACACTAAGAAACGATATAATCATGTGCCCAGGACAATATTTCCACGCCATGTACCACCCTCGAGTTGCGATTCAAGCAGAAATCGCTTTATTTAACCATCAACTAAAAATGAGTGAATTCTTAGTTAAACTTGCAGTAACCTATGTAGTACCTGAACCTCATGAATTACAAGCCTTTGTGAATATCAATACACCTGAGGACTACCGATCCTACGAGCTATTGCTTCATAGTCGAGAAAACAACAAACCAATCTAATCTTCGTGTGACTTACTCATAAATAGCATCAACGGCATCTTGAAAACATAAGCAACTACAATAAATATGCCAATCATCATACCGATAATAACTACGAAGCTGTTGATCGAAAGACCACCTACACCTGTAATTACATTCGCAATATTGCAACCAGGAGCAATACGTGAACCAATCCCCATCATCAAACCGCCTATAATCGCAAAAGGTAATCTCGACTTGCGAGGGAATCTGATTTTGAAATTCCCACTTAGCCATGAAGCGATGAAAGAACCCAAGATTAAGCATAGAATTAGTGCTTCTTCTGGACCTAATCCGATGTTGGGGAAATCTGCAAATAGTCCATTTAAATACGTATTGTTATATACAAACGCTTCACCAAACAATAATGACATCACGACGCCACCAATCCGTGTTTCTGGACCTGTGATACTGATGTTGGACATGAAGACGAACTGAATTGTTGCCAATATTCCTAGTAATAACGCTACAAAACGTACATCCCAATGACTTTGTCGGAACGGATTCTGTTGCCAATCTGTAAATGTTTCCTTCGTGGCACGGAGTAAGTCTCGAATTCCATAGCGATAGATCGCTAATCCCACCATACCTAGCACGATGAGAAGAGGAAGTGTCATATACGGCAAAGATAATTCATATAAGGAATATCCTTGTTCCATAAGGGTCAAAGGCACAATCACGAGATCTCTTGCCCAAGGATCATAGACAAAAGCAAATAGTAAATTCCCAATAATTGAAAATATAAGAACAATCCAGAACTGAATATAGCCCATTCCGCAGCGATATAACGTTCCCGAACCGCAGCCTCCAGCGATCGTCATGCCAATCCCAAATAATATTCCGCCGAGTAAATTGGCTCCGCCAAATGGAACGGTCCATACATCAGAAAGCTCTGCTGCTCCAATCGTGAGCATCAATCCCCATCCACATAAAGCAGTAGCCATCAAAACCAGAACACCATTCAAAATACGTCGATCTCTAACACTGATCCAGTCTCGAATGGAAGCGACAAAACAAAAATCAGCTTTCTGTAAGAGAAATCCATACACAAAGCCAAAGATTCCCGCCATCAAAAAAATATCCCATGTGAACGCCATAAGCTCTCCTTCATTATATCTTTTTGAGATAAATGTGATGTAATCCCTTTTCGACACGAATGCCAAGGACTTCAGCAAGTTTGTTCATTTTCACCGCTGCAGGAATGGTTTTCGTCGCTATCGAATGATCCGTGACTTCGACTACTACTTCGCCTATTTGTGCTTTCTTCAAACAATCTAATGCGAGGTTCAATGTATGCGGGCACACTTCGCCAATCGCATCTACAGTATGATCTGGTTTAATTGCAATCAGTTCTTGTTCACTTAAACTCATACATTCATTCTCCTCCTGATGTTCGCTCTAGTTCTTCAGCATAACCAGTCTTGGCTATACGTTCAAGACCTGTCACAACATCGCCCTTCCAACTCAACATGCCACCATCGAAGTTCATGACATGCTCAATGCCATTCGCACGGAAGAACTTAGCGACTTCTAGACTTCGTCTACCACTTCGACACACCAATACATAGGATCGTGCTTTATCGAATTGATCGATATAATCTATCACATCCCCCATAGGGATTAAAGGAATACCAGGAATATGACTTTCGTCATATTCCTCAGGTTCCCTTACATCAATGAGTATTGTTTGATTGGAAGGTTCCGCCATGAGACGTTGTAGCGCTTGATAATCAATATGCGCCACGCCTTCTACTACAAATCGTTGTTCCTCCTGATGTTGATTCATATTAATTCGCCTTCTCGATCTTCACGTTATCTGCATTGCCATACTCAGCCCACGAACCTTCATAAGGTCGTACATCTTGAAATCCAATGAGTCGTAAAGTAAAGTAAGAATGTGCTCCTCTTACATTTGTCTGGCAATAAGGGATGATTGTTTTGCTTTTATCGAGATTCCCATAGAGAGTGTCTAGTTCTTCGAAACTTTTGAATACAGGTATGCCTGCATCATTTTCTGTGATCGCTTGATTCCATTCGATATTGATTGCTCCTGGAATATGGCCACCGTTTTTCGCTCGAACGTCTTCTCCGGTATATTCTTTTTCGGTGCGTGCATCTAAGTATAGGAATTTGTTATCTTCTAATGATTTATTCACTTCATCGAGTGTACACGTCAGACCCGCAATCGCTTCAGCTACGAAATCTCCTTGAGTCACAGTAGGAACTTCCAAGGAATTATCATTGCCTGCAGCAAGCCAAGCTGCATAGCCTCCATTTAACACTTTCACGTTCTTGTGTCCATAATATTCTAAAGCATAAAATACACGACTTGCTGACAATGCATTTCCAGCATCATAAATAACGATTTCCGAATCTTTTTGGATACCTACGTTTTGAAATACAGGTGTGATTTTCTCTGCATTTAGTAAAAATCCTTCTACAGTTGAATTCGGATCATTCAAACTGCTTGTATCAAATGAAAGAGCTCCAGCGATATGACCTTCTTCATAACCTTTGGACCTTGCATCGATGAGTATGACCTTATCTTTGTTGCTGCTCAGCCATACTGCGTCTACAAGTATTTCGCCGTTCGGATAACCATTTTTAGCTATCTCTGCTTCTTTGCTGCATGCACTGAATAATCCTAACAAAATGATGATGACAAGACCGAATAATAATCCTTTTTTCATACGTGTACCCTCCAATATAATGATAAAATATATAAATTGCATAATCTCAATATCATGATGAACTGAATAATTTTCTCGTTCTGCATATTGAATATTAAGCAATTTTTTTATATAATAACATTATTCCGATTAGTTTACAATGATTTATTACATTTTTATATATTTCCCTATTTCTAGACGTTCATTAAGCAATCCCTGTTTATATTTCAAAACGAGAGGAATTTATGTACATGAGATTACGCGATATCTTAATCCAGGCGATGTATGCACTTCTGTTACTTGTTACCCTTACATCTTGTGCTTATGAAACCAAAGAAGAAGCAGCGATTCGTTTGGGGAACAAAACCAATCCAGCAAACACACAAGGACAATCCACTAATGTTTCAGCAGGAAAGCTCACGAGTGTACAATTTTACGTGCCGAGTATGATTGACAATCGAATTGATGTGATTGATGTACCTACGAGTCAAGTCGTTGGTCAGATCGCACTAGAAGGATCACCTACTGTCGTTATATTTTCGAGTACAAAACGTGATGCTTACGTGTCACAGCAAGATCAATCGTCGATCGCCATCATTAACACACAAACACTACAAGTAGAGCATGAAGTCGAAGTAGGTCCACTTCCTCATGGTTTGGCGATAACACCAGATAATCAAACCTTATATGTCGCAACTGTAGATGATCAATTCATCTATACCATCGATATCCAAGCTGCCAAAGAAGGCAAGCAAATTCGTGCTGATGCTACGATTGATTTAGGTCAAGGTGCAAAAACCAATTACCTCGTGCTAAGAAATAATCGGTTATATGTCTCGGACCACGTGAATCATAAGGTTTATGTCATCGATACGAAAACTCACAAAGTCACACAAACGATATCCACTGGAAAAATACCACGTGCGATATATGTCAACCCAACAGGTACCCGCTTGTTTGTTCCGTGTGCAGGGGATCATGTGCTCGAAGTATATAACGCGCAAACCGGTGAGCAATTGCATTCCATCGCTACTGCAAACGGACCCACTGATATAATCGTCAATGAAGATGGTTCGCGAGCTTGGGTCACTGCATTAGAAGGAAATGCAGTCTCCGTCATTGATTTAATTGGAAATCAAATCATCACATCTATTACCGCACTTCCGGGTGCTAAACATATCGCTTTCAACCGACTCG
>CAMCVV010000049.1 GCA_945881905.1 Paenibacillus alvei | reverse complement strand
AACAACAACTGAAACCCCAAAGCCCGATCACACGAGCAGAATCAGCAACAGTCATCATCAGATTACTTGGGAATGCATCGCTGATTGATGCGATCAAGTAACTCGCAAAGCCATATGGATTAACATAATGAGGGGTGCCTATTGATTCAGGATAGGTACCCCTATTATGTATCTGGATTTCGAGGGGAATGGGAATCATACGCAAACTAATCGGATTCCTCTAGGATGAAGACATATTTACCTGGATCGATAATACCCCAGTTTACTGTTTCCCGATAAGACTGTCCGTTATGATAGTTCACTGAGTTACTGATAAACTTCTGAAATTCACGAAGAGGGAGTACATGTCTTACGTTGTAGCGGAACAAGATATGTCGTTCACTCGGATGGTCAATGAGAGAAGCACTTACTCTGGCTGTCTCCACAGCTAGCGCATAGGCTTGTGCAAAAGCAGACTCACATGCTGAGAAGTGTTGCTGCATGGTATTGATGTGACCTTGCCGCTTCGCTTCGTGTGCTGCTTCATAGTCGATCATACCTTGTACCATCGCACAACAAGTCTGCAGATGGAGCATGAACGCTTTTGTCTTGACGATCATATACGCCAATTCTGCTTGAGAGCCGACACTTACGGAGGGTCTTGCGTTCTCTAGGAGATCAAGGATGCGATTCAATTGAACTATACTATCCTCAAACCGCAATCGACGGTAACGTAATCCCCGAAAATGAGTGTCCACTTGTTTCTGATTACCCCACAATGTGATCCAATCCATTCCGATTTCTGGGTCTTCCTGATTACGATATAACTTCAACCAACCGATGTCTCGCGAATCGATATAATTAAAGAAGTTCCCCATGCCTTGGTAGCATGTGTAACCCGTCGCTTGCGTATCGACTTCTAGACCGAGAAACAGCTCATGTTCATCGAGTAAGCAGAAAGCCGTGAGCATCGTTTCCTGTGCTTGCTCACCGAAGATTCGTTGCACATAGCTTGCGTAAAATTCACGAGCAGACACATCAGGTTTCCAACAACCTTCTGCTATATATCGGGCATTGTGCTCAAGCCCTCTGGTCTTGCCGATTTGCGGAGCAATACCACTTATACTGTATTGGTGACTTGCAGAGAGTACGCGATCATGCTCATATAACCCTACATTGAATTGCATCGCAAATTCATTCTCATCATCATCTAGTCGCGGGACGAGAAACATCTCCCGACCTTCCTTACCGCTGAAATTCTCCATAGGCACACGCGAATTGCGATTCCAACAAACCGCGGACTCCATACTTTGCAACCGAACATTTGTGGGCAAAAGGGTATGAAAGGCAGGAAAGAGATAACTCCGTCCTAAGAGGGAAACTCCGAGGTTGACATGAGGACGCGTATGTTGCACGCGTTCGATCACCTGTTTGCCATAGTGTATTAGACTTAGATCGCCTTGCATGATTTCCGCTTCGTCGATATGTTTGACATGTTGATCATAACCCATCGCGATCAACTGTTCTTTGTTTGGCAACAGATGTTGGATACCTTGATATTGACGCAGTACCTTCTCTGATTCGACGTCACCCATTTCAAAATACGTTTCCGCTAACCACAACCAATATCCATCTGCATCGGGATAAGTGTCAACCATGCTTTCGAGGATAGTGGACCAAATCTCAAGGCCGGATGGCTCTCCTGGGGAAATCACATAACCAAAGGGACCCGCCGATCGTGCATTCTTCACAGATCGACCAAGATTTGGCGGAACGGTTGGACAATCTCCTGCACCCAGCCAGACCTCGATATGTCGAGTGTGTGCATAAGCAATCATTTCATTCAGGAGTGTGCGTGCTACTCGATATGCTTGTTCAGGTGTGTGGCACTCTTGAAATTCGATAGCGCATGGCCGTGTATGTGAGAAATGCTCTTTCCCGATGACCACATCCTCAGTTGAAAATGCAAATGATTCAACCCACCACGAAGTGAAACCGGACTCTTGGGAATACAGGTCACCGATGAGTTTCTTCTCTCCGTGATGACTGAATTCTATCCAGGGTGCCCCTTCATACCAATAAAATTCGAGATAATTGCACTTCATTTTGGCCATCTGGTCAATCATCTGGCAAAATTCCTGATATCCCATCCAAGGTATAACAAAGTGTCTCATATGAAAACCACGATGTCGGATGGCAGGCTCATAACGAATGTCTAGAGAAGGTAAAACAAGGTTTGTTTGGGTTTCGGGGATGATATCTTTCGTCAACTGAAAGACCACACCCATGCGCTCGATGAGTTCATAGGCAGCGTACATGACCCCGCGCGCGTCAAGACCACTAACAACGAACACCGCTGATTCACCTTGGAATAAGGATTTCAGAATGAATCCTTCAGCTTTCAATTGACCGAAATGGACTTGCCCTGTCTGCTGTAGTTGTTCAATCCATGAATGACTTTGAGGTGATCCAATCAAGAGTTGAGTTGTGAATTCAGGTATGGCGTCATCTACTGTAACGATGGGGAGTTCCACACCTGAGATTTGGCGGACATAACGTTGAATTTCTTCAGCCACCCAGAGATGAAACGTATCTATTCGACTCCCGATGACGATGGTGGCCATTGCTTTATGATTCTTAATAATCGATATATTCATCTACGACACTCCTATGGTATATGTAATTAAGATGAAATTGTAAAGAGGATGACTGCACCCATATATGTGATTTCGTTAACAAGTGTGTTCTAGATGAATAACTGTTGAAAATTACCTTTGCCTATGGCAAGATGTTCATGAATCGTTATCGTGAATGGCTATCGTAGCAACGTGACGTAAGTGATGTATTTCGTAGAACGAAAATAAGGGTAATCCGAGAAAGCAGGAAGATGCGTTGTGCCAATTGGAGATGTAATTCTCAAATACCAAGATGAAATGTTAGCTGATCTGCAAGCCTTAATCGCAATACGCAGTGTAGCGTCTACACCTACGGATTCTTGTCCATTTGGAGAGGGGCCTGCTGCAGCATTGCAATTCATACTCGACCGTGCACGTTCTTTTGGATTGGATGTCGAAGATGTCGATGGATATGCAGGTCATGCTCAAATCAGTTCAGGATCAGAAATAGCTGGAATTCTGGTTCATCTCGACACGGTGCCTGAAGGCGAAGGGTGGACGTTCAATCCATTCCTAGGCAAGATTCATGATGGGGTGATGTATGGTCGAGGTGTCAGTGATAACAAAGGTCCAGCGATCAGTGCGTTGTATGCGCTTAGGGCATTGAAAGAAGCGGGAATTCACATGAACAAAACCCTACGCGTCATATTTGGGACAGCTGAAGAAACATCGCAACAAGATATGGCCTATTATTTTGCACGTCATCCAGTGCCCGATCTGGGGTTCACGCCTGATGTAGGGCCCGCCATATATTATGCAGAAATGGGCATCTTCACACTGCAACTCGTGAGGACTTATGATACTTCTGATCCTTCACCGATTGTATCCATTCAATCAGGTTTAGTAGCGAATATGGTGCCTGATCGATGTATCTGTGAATTACGATTAGATCGATTAAGCCAAGGCGTTATTGATCGACTCGAGCAAAGAGCGAAGCAATCAGGACAGCCTTATGAGATTAACATGAGTTCGAAACTCTTGCATCTTGTGACGATGGGGAAATCAGCTCATGGTTCTGTTCCACAGTTCGGTGTTAATGCCATTATTCAAATGATTGAAGTCTTACGCGAACTCATCGAAGACTCTTCATATCCCCGTTCAGCTATGCATCAGTCCTTGCAGTTCATCGATACTGTTATCGGAAATGAACATAATGGACATTCATTAGGAATCGCATGTCAAGATGAAGTGACCGGTGCACTCATCGTCAATATGGGGAAGTTCCACCTTAATGCACAGCAATGTGTAATTACATTGAACATCAGATATCCTGCTACCATGGATAAGTCATTTGTGATTCAAGGACTTGAGCATATCGCACCATTACATCAGTTCCATCTATCACATATCCACCATATGCCGCCAGTATATGTTGCGACAGACCATCCTTTGATTGATAAGTTGTCTCGTGCCCACTATGCGATTATAGGCGAATATCCAGCTTTAGTAACCACGGCTGGAGGAACATATGCCAAATGGTTAAATAACCAAGGTGTCGGCTATGGAGGTGTATGGACAGAAGTCCACGCTCACCAAGCAGATGAAAGAATGCGTATCGATGAATGGATCCAATTAAGTCGTATGATTACGCAAGCCGCATATGAAATTAGTCAGTAATTCATAAGTAATATCGTTCGAGAATCGGAACCATGATCCCTAATTGATCGGTCAGTAATCCTTCATATCCACAAGGAGTACCGTCCCACATGCGCCAGTCAATGCCACTGCCACAACCTGCAAACGCTACACCATTGTTAATCCCAGTACAAAATGATTCTAATAAGCGGTCTGCTTCGACTGTCAATCCGACACGATACATCGCTTGAACGAAAAAGCGAGCTTGAGATAAAGTGACACCGCCATTTTGATAACATCCAAAAGGTCGATGATGCGACATTGCTGCTGTATCTGCGCCAGGAATGTTCCATAAATTCCCTGGAAGTCCATATTGATAAGCTCGGAATCCTGTCTTATCCATCTCTCGAACTAATCTTTCAATGATGGATCGGTCTAATTCGGGTTGATCATCAAGTATTCCGCATACTGAAGCAGCTCCATTCACTGCCAAGAAAGCATAGTCGTGAAGTTCTCCTTTTTTACATCGCCATCCACCGAACCAACCTGTGTTTTCGTTGTAAAATTGCTGAATGTAGCTTGATTTCAGAACATTAGCCCATGCGTTGAAATCGATAGTCAGTGAGGGATCTTGGAAGCGTGGCTCAAGTTCTTCTAATAGACGAAGTGCTTTATATAATAACGCATTGGCAAAAGCATCTTTCCATCCGAAAGAAATAATATCATACCAATTGGTACTCATTTCGTAATCTCCACTGACCCCATTTCTCAGATTCATTGAGCTTTCAATTAATCCATCGCCGTCCACATCGCGGGCGTAGAGTTGGTTAATTTTAATGCAAATCTGAGAGCGATGGGCATCAACCCATGATGGATCAGCAAGGTCGTGGATATATTCTGCTAATCCTAGAACTGAGCTGACGCCAGTATGTATGTATTCATCTTCCATCCGACCATCATGGAAAAAAGAACCGCCACTTGCATAACCCGATCCATCAAGTAACCATCGTTCCAAAGAAAGTCGCAGTAAATCAGAGGCATGCCACTCTGGTTTGAGAGTGTGGATGAGACGATTCAGTGCACTCCAGTTATCCATGCACAATGGCGAATGGATCGAGTTTCCGTTATTGGATAATGTAGCGAGATCAGGACGGAATGTAAGTCCTGTGATCAATGATGTATTTACAGCTTGCTTAATCACTTCAGAAGTACCTTGTTGAATCGGATGGAGTTGCGTCTTCTCCGCAGTCATCGAAAGCTTCAATCGATGTTTGCCAGCAGGCAAGAAATAGTCCCCTTCAGGCTGAGGAATTTCACCACATTTGATTTCATGGACATTACAATAATCAGGCCGAATGGAATCAAATCGCCATCCGCCATCCCCTTCTTCTAAGTTAACTCTTAAAGTCCCATAAGTAGGTGCATGAAAGAGCACAGGAAAAGAAAGCGCACCCGACTGACCTGTTTTCGTCAAATCCCCGATCACGGTAGTAGGAGCAAATTTGCTTGTCAAGGACATACTCCATATACCGCTACTCCAAAGTCGCATCGATTGATCACTATGACGTTCTGCATCTAATACAATACGATCCTTCTCGATCGTCCAAGTCAACCGGTATTGCTGCTTGAGTGTGGGAACGGTGATGTGATAGGTAACTTGATTCCCAACAATATGAACAGTTCCCTCATAATCTTGTTGATAGTGACCTACCTGTTCGTGATTTCCATAGGAATGAAGGTGTAAGCCTTGAGTCAGATCCATATTGCGTCTCCATACATTGCCGTTAGGGGAAAGATGCTGAATACTCCAGTGATCTAAGGTAGGGAATTGCAGTAAGTTCTGTGATGTAGGTGCTTCGGCATGAGTCAAAAGGGCGAAATAAGAAAATCCGGTGTGGGCTAGCTTAAATCCTATATCCATAAAGTCATTACGATATCTCACTTCGATATCATTGACGGAAGCTTGGACACCATCAGGTAATTGTTCAAGAGAACATTCTTTCAGCGCGAGCTGATGATACTTCGAAGGGAATATCTTCTCCAACGCATCCTTCACGATACCTTCTATGATGAATCCATCCATCATGAGGTTCCATGACGGCCACCAATCGTCAATACCCGCTCGGCGAATTTCTACCAAGACCGCGGTGTAGGATTGATGGTCAAGCTCATAATACCGAATCTTGTCTTCCAAGGCAGGTCGGGGCACATCTTCGACACGGAGGACTTCCTGCCATTGTGTCCCTTCGCTTAAGGCGAGAACACGAAAAGAACGGATCCAGTCGGAATCCGCTTTGCTTCCGCACTTGAGGAAACCAACACCGAGTTGAATACCTATGCGGTCGATTTGGAAAGACTGTTCTGATTGCAAGCATCTCGTATGAATAATTCTTTGTTCAGGGGCACTTATTTCTCCAGAAATGCGAGTGGTCCATACTGCTCGAGAGGCATTCGAAATACGACCTGGAATTTCAAGTAAATTTATGGCTTCCATAATTAATCTCCTCTTCTTGAAAAATCATCATATAAATGGTATTATAACACGAAATTCATCATATGAAATATCGTATTCACTATGATGATGGAGTACCCTCATTCTTCGTTACGGGAATTACATCTGGGATTGAGATGGAAGGGGTATATGGTCATTAATGTAGAGGAGTGTCCATCATGAAGTTGGGTGTATTATCCGTAGCTTTCGGGGAGAACACGTATAAGGAATTGGCTCAAAAAATCAGTCGAAATCAATTTGATGCTGTCCATCTAGAATTGAATCTGGTGAATGATATTGATAATCGATTAGGTAAATTAAGTACAGGTGTAGCGAATTCAATTGCAGAAGAATTCGAAAGAACAGGTATTCGTATTCCTGTCCTAGGATGTTATGTCAACTTGATTGATGTCAATTTGGAGAATAGGAAATATCATATCGGTCAACTCAAGGAAACCTTAAGATTTGCGCGGGACTTCGGTGCAAGCGCAGTCACTACAGAGACAGGTACAGCGAATCGCTACAGTCCATGGGAACACCATCCTGATAATCAGAATGAAGCCAATTGGCTATTATTAAAGCAAATGATCGAAGATGTCGTCGAAGTCGCGGAGAAATTCGGAGTATCGCTAGGGTTAGAAGGTTATTACAATAATGTGATTAATACGCCAGAACGTATGGAACGAATGCTTCAAGAAGTCCCTTCACCTCATTTGGGTATCGTCATGGATCCATGTAATTATATTCATGCTCAATTAGCAGATCAACAACAAGCCGTCATGAAAGATGCATTTGTGCGACTTGGAGATCGAATTCTCATAGCTCACGCCAAAGATATTATTTTCAAATCACCTGACACATCTGAAGAACACAAGGTGATTCAGCCTGCTGCGGGTACGGGAATACTTGATTATGTAACGTACATGCGACTTATACATACCTATAAACCGCATATCAAAATATATGCAGAGCATTTAAGTGAAGAGCAGATGCCCAACTCAATTGCTTACGTTCGTCATGCTTATGAGCAAGCGATGAAGAGTTAGATGTAGAAAATATGAAAACATGAAGGAGAACGGTCAAATGTCCAATTCATCGCTGATTTATCCCAAACCACACAAATCGGATTATGGGATTGGTATTATTGGTGCAGGAGGCATAGTGAATGGCGCCCATATCCCTGCCTATCGCAAAGCAGGACTGAATATCAAGGCGATATGTGATATCAATGCCGATGCTGTCAAACGCACAATCACGAAATGGGACATCGCTGATGGGTATACGGATTTCCGGAAATTGATTGCGCGTACAGATATCGATATTGTGGATATTGCTATACCGAATGAAGGTCGCTTAGAAATCTTCAAGGAAGCTGTAGCTGCAGGGAAACACATTCTAATGCAAAAGCCTTTTGCTTATACATATGAAGATGCTGTGGAAATGGTCAATCTTGCTCAGCAAGCCAACGTAAAGCTAGCGATTAACCACAACGCACGTTACGCGCCGTTTTACCGAAAAACGAAAGAAATTATTGAATCAGGTGAAATCGGGATACCGTATCTCATTACGCATGAAATGCGCATCAATCAAGATGCGCATATGGCGGATACTTGGTTCGCTCAAGTACCGAATTTCTTATTAGTCGATTATGAAATCCATCATATTGATCTCATGCGATACTGGTCAGGACAAACACCACAACGCGTATATACGTCATCGACCCAAATGCCTGGACAAAACTTTCAGTCAGACATGATTGCGATGACGACGATGGAATTCGCAAGTGGACTTCGCGCTTCCTTGATCACTGTCGATACTACGCAACATGAAGATCATTTCTGGAGATTCACTGTAGAAGGAACCAAAGGAAGTTTGTATGGACGAATTGAGCAAGGATACACACATCCGCAAATCGAATATCGCTCTAGTGATCAGCCAGGAAAGTGGATTAAGCCGGATCTGCTAGGAGATTGGTTTCCCGATGCGTTCTACGGGACGATGTTTGAACTTATGGAAGCGATTCAAGGGAACCGCGAACCATCTATCAGTGGAAGAGATAACTTGGGCACACTGAAGCTATTATTCCAAATGATTGCATCCAATGAACAGAAGAAAATCCTAGACGTCTAGAATAGGGTATCGGCTTAGGAAGCTCCGCGAACTGTATATACGTCATGGAGTAACAATTGAAGATGTACAACAGTTGCAACAAGAGTGTATCCAGGAAGGGTTTGTATGAGAAGCAATTGAGAATGTGCCCATAGCGTTCTATGACAAAATCATGCTGGGTTTACCAGGACGAGGAGGAGCCGGAGTCACTGCATTTGATGAACAACTCATTCCAGAATCAGATAAATAGGATTTAACGATTAAAGGATAATGTTGAGTACATCTCATGAACAATAACAATTCATAGAGATGTACAGGTGTGTTACATGTATGCTAGAGCAAAGCAAATTCCACATCAAATTCGATGATGTTGTGATCAGGATCCTCGATAAAGATTTGTGCGTACCCTGCTAGACTCTTGGGTCTAGCATGATAGGGGATCTTACTCCGATCGAGCCAATCAAGCGTTTCTTGGTAATCTTGCACCAATATCGCAAAGTGACCATCCAAAGGATCGAGTGATGGCATGCGAAGCGTAGCGTGTTCATGGACAATGAGATGGATCTGTTGTCCAGATACACCAATACCTAGCCAAACACCTGTAGACTTAATCGGAGGACGATCAATGATGTGGAAGCCTAGCAAATCACAGTAGAAGTGAGTCGATCGCTCTAAGTCTGTAACATTTAGACTAACATGATGAATAGCATGATAGGTAATGATATGGACTCCTCCTTGATAGATAGCTTGACCTGTTCATAATGGTCTACGACTGGGAACGGTTCTCCATTGCTTTTTTTACATATAGCGAAGCGCCTTCTAGTATCATGCGATATCGTCCCCCTGAGACAAAGATAAGCTGAAGCAAATTGGAGTGGGGGAGAGCTGTCTCTCTAATTTTTAATCGTCAAATCCTTTTTATCTGCTTCTGGAATGATATGATAATATGGAGGTACTTTGGCTTTAAAATGCTTTTGAGCATATTCGATTTGCTGTGGAGGCCACTTCGAATAGTAGTCGCGCGTAGTCGCATCAGCACTCAATGCAAGTTCTTCAGGCACCATCGCGTAATTCACGAGAGGTGGTTGGGATTCGCGTCCATGATAATTGTGCATGGTACGTCGTCCATGCTTACAAGTCGAAGTGCCAGGCATTCGCGTGTGGTACGTCGTGATATTATATAATACAGCAGTCCCAGCCTTGCCACGAATCGGAATTTCTTGGAAATCTTCCCCGAGTTCTTTTTGGGCTTCTTCAAAACTACGATATTCGTGTGAACGAGGAACCATGGAGAAGCACGGACAGCATTCATGCACGTCTTTGAGGTAATATATGATACAAGCAAATGTACTGAGATACGGATTGTGCGGATCGTAGATCATGCCACCAGATTCAGCGAAAAACGCAACATCACGATGATAGTTCATACCACTAGTGTCAGAAAAGTCGGGGCTCACATCGCGAAAGTCAAATTGTCCGAATCTTGCTTCATGTCGCAAAATTTCTTGAAAGTAAGGAAATATCTTGTGATGCCGCACGTACTTATCGAGTTCTGGACGATACAGCAAGATGAATCCATTGCTTTTGGCACCAGCACCTAGCTTAGGATCAGACCATTTGTCTGGATTCGCGATGATATCTTGGTCGACGAACTGATTCAATTCGAGAAGTTCTTCTGTCGATAGTGCATCTGGAATTACGGCAAAGCCATTTTTTCGATAGTCATCTAAAATGTTCTGGTCCATTGCGATCAACTCCCTTTAGATAGTTTTGGTTGTGCTTCGTTAGTGATGAACACGAGTGGATGGCATCGAATCGAGATCTTCGACGGCCTCGAGAACCCCTTTCAGGTAACCCATTTCATGTGCGCGTCCACGGTGACGCCAACTTGTATCATTAATGATTCGAGGCACATGATCATCGAGGATAAAACCTCGGAACCCGACTTCTTTTAATTTACGCATGACTTGCGCTGGCTTGAAATTCCCTTCACCAAGAAAACACTCTTGGAAGTGAGGAACGACGCCTTGCACATCGCGAAAATGAACATAGCCGATTTTCCCAATGGGTCCAAAAAAATCGATCATCTCAAACACTTCTGTTCCATGAGGCATTTCAGAGCAACAGCCTAAGCACAGATTCAAGCACCATGCATCACTATTCGCTATCGCCATCGCTTTCTTGAATTGCTCCGGACTATAAAATAATCTCGGCATGCCATTGACTTGCTTCATCGGAGGATCATCGGGATGAAGGGCTAGGCGCACGCCAGATTGTTCTGCGACAGGTAATACCGCATCGAGGAAATACTGGTAGTAGCTCCATAGTCGCTCTTCTGTCAAATCAGGCGCTTCACCAATTGCTGGATAAATCACGGCATTCTCTTGCGTAGCAATCAGACGTTCATCAAAAGCGGATACCTCAGCACCACCTCTTCCAGGCGCGTTCATGGTAGTTCTCCATACAAAGTTCGGCATAAAGTGATGTCCAAGAATCGGAATTCCTATGCGTCCCATGTGCTTGATTATGGTTTGGTAATTTTCAATTTGTTGATCGCGCCCAGGCAATCCGAGCATGATTTTGTCATAAAACTGAATCGGCACATTTTCAATTGCTTCGAGAATGAATCCTTCTTGGATGCACTGAGAATGCAGTGCACGCAGATCTTCATAACTCCATACCTCATCTCCAGGGAGCAGTGGTGTGTTGAACTGAATACTGGTGATGCCTAATTGTTTTAAAAACGTGCTTGTTTCTTGATCGAGACTTTGGAACTGTCCTCCTGCGATGCGCATCTTTGCCATCTGGTCGCGACTCATGATGTATTTCGCCTCCTTATATGTATGTTATTTATGTAGTTGAAGCATTGAAAACAGGTGTCACAAGAGGGAGTGTCAGCCATGCCAATCCAATATTGCGTTTCTGATGGCTAATACTGTCTCCACCTGGTGCATCATAGAAAATGGCAAGCTTGCCATCGATTTCGATGATGGAAGGTAATCCGATGCAACGCGAGGACCACGTGCAATTCTCTCCGTCGAGCACGATTGCTTTGTGTTCCGCATTCCACTCGTAGATGTTTTTGCTCCAATACACCCATATGGCATCGGTATATTCCACTCCAGCTTCATTCACTCCTATGTGATTGGTAAATAAGTACCACGTCTGAGAAGATGGTTCAAAATGCAAAGACGTATTTTCGATTTGCTCTTCGATTGGGAAAAGTGGTTCAGGATCTATGTCCCAGCTCCCATTCAAATCCTTGGTGCGCGCGATACCTAAGGTACGTTTAATGATGCCTTGTGCATTGGTTGTCGTCGCACTGATGAATTGAATATAGAACTGACCATCACTTAGTACATATCCAGCACTTGCTGTCTCCGAATAATACGTGTGTGGACGCAGACGAAAAGGCACGATCTCTTTGTGCTTGATCCAGGGTCCTGCTAATCGTGTGCTTGTAGCTTTGAAAGTCAAATAAGGAAAAGCAGGTACATAGTCTGGGGCAGGTCCTTTATTGGGTGTGCCAATATAGAACATATGCCATATGCCAGACTCCTGATATACCCATGGCGATACTACAGCAGCAGCATCTAATTCCCCTGGCAAGCCTCGTTCGAGAATGGTTCCTTGTTTCGTCCAATGGATGAAGTCACGACTAGTGGCTAGACAAGCCATGTGACCTTCCGATGTACAGCCATCATAAAACAAATAATACGTATCATCTTCTTGAAATACAAGAGCTTCTCGCATACCTTGCGTATCACACTGTGCAGGTCCGTCTCCATAGCGCAACAGTATTCCTTGATCTGTGGCATTCATGCGATTCGTCGTGAACGGTCTATGGTCAGCATATGCCATGTGGGTAAAGCTCCTCGATAGGTAGTGGGTGTATACTCTTGTACAACTATGTATAAATTGATATGATGAATCCATGTTTATTTCAAAATTCATTGTATCTTAATGTCGCAATAGATACAATCCTTTCCTATAAATTAACTGGCTCAAATCACGTTTGGCATGGCAATCATCACATAAATAAAATAAAGTCTGTTAATGACAAAAAGGTGTTTCATAAAGCAAATGAAAATCAAGGATAATATGATATCTTAGTTAAAAATAGCTTATTTGTGGAGGTATGCAAATGTCACAATTACTTGATAATGCCAAGAAAGCACCAACCAAATCATTTCAAGATGCTACGCCATTATTAGCACATCCAGATCAATTGCTAGCTCAAGCAGATCGAGATGGGTATTTGTTTTTCAAAAACGTCATGCCCAAAGACAAAATCATTGAACTACGTAAGCAATTCTTAACGATTCTAGATCGCAGAAATTTCCTAGATAAAAATCGAGATTTGATGGATGGCATCGCAAACATCGAAGAAATCAACACATGTACACCAGAGGAATTCTCCATTGGAGGGAATGGCTTCCCACTCGACATTTATTTTGAAATTCAAAAGTTACGATTGTTTCAAGAAATGGCACATGCACCTAAACTCTTAGATACACTTCGTGTCGTCTTTCAAGCAGAACCATTTGTGCATCCGAAGACGATTGCTCGAGTTGTAATGCCACATCGCAACGCAGCGACGACACCTTCGCATCAAGACTTCATATACATTCAAGGAAGCTCTAAGTTCTGGACGGTCTGGTTCCCATTAGGCGACTGTCCTCGTGAACTCGGTGGATTGACGATGCTCGAAGGAAGTCACAAATCAGGCATCTATGACGTGACACCCAAAGAAGGAGCTGGGAATTTCGAGTCCATCTTATGCGGATTGGATTATGATTGGGTCGCTGGTGACTATGAATTAGGTGACGTTGTGATGTTTACTAGCCACACGGTTCACAGAGCTTTACCGAATCAAATCAAAGAAAAAATCAGACTGTCCTGTGATTTCCGTTACCAATCTGTTCATGAAGAAATTGCCGAATATACCTTAGCACCTCATATACCGAACAGTTGGGAAGAAATATATGCAGAATGGGATGAGCATGATCCGCTAAAATATTATTGGAAAAACCAAGACATGCAACTTAAAGATTTTAATTGGTCCATGATCCAAGGTAAACCAAAAATATGTTAGTACCATGAATGTGGACACACCTAGCCGTGCCTTGATGAAGTGGACTCTATTGCTTTATCAAGTCTCGTGCAAGATGATTGTTCCTATAGGTTCATTGTGATAAAATAATCATCAGATGAATTAAGTGCGTAACAAAACATTCATGAGAGGTGCTCACTTGATGAGGATCAACTGGTTCGAACTAAATCCTGTAGTGACGTATGCTGTGTATATCAAGTGTCGTCCGGATTTCCAATTTGGACCGAGGATTATTTTTGAGCATCAGTTTATCTACGTTACCAAAGGGAAAGGCACAGCCAACATTCAAGGCCGAACGTATGACATTAAAGAAGGAGACTTGTATTACTATGGCCCTCATATTGCGCATTGTTTCAAAGCAGACAGTGAAAATCCATTTGAAATCGTAGCGATCCATTTTGAATTCTCAGGTGAGCTTGTAGTCGATTCACAACGCAAACCAACTGCACAAGAAATCAAGAAGATGAACGAACACCCTCATAAACCGAATATCCTGTATATCGGTCAAAAAGGACTAGATGAATTAGCGTTATCCGATTATATGTCTACGTATGGTTCTGGGATTGGTCAATTAATGGTTCAAATTGCGAATCAATATCGACTGAATAATAGCATGTCAGCTATCGTCAATCGCGGAATTTTCTTATACGGCCTTAAATTATTACATCATGTCAAACACCAAGTATCCGAACAGTTATCCCCTCAAGATCATGTCGTACATAATATCAAATCGAAATTGATTCAACATGCTGATTTGTCCTATGAAAGAAAATGGTTGTTGCAATGGAGTGGGTACCATGAAGATTATATCTCGCGAAAATTCCGCGAAAAATTCGAAGTCTCTCCGCACGAATTTCATTTGATGCAAAAAATAGAAACAGCAAAAGATCTCATCGAACATTCGGATTTATCGGTTACACATATTAGTGAAAAGTTGAATTTCTCGAGCATTCATTATTTTTCCAAAGCATTTCGCAAGTCCGTAGGACAATCTCCGATGCAGTACAAAAAAAATCTAGAGAAACTGCAATATAACTAAGCTAGTCATATGCTCATTAAATCAATCGACAGAATGGTAGTGATGGATGGATGAAAAAATTAAGAGTAGGTATTATTGGTGCAGGATCCTGGGCGATAGCGAGTCATATTCCGAACCTTCTTTCTAATCCGGAAGTTGAGTTAGTTGCTGTTCACCGCATAGAAGAAGAACTCGTGATGAATGTGAAAGAGAAATTCGGCTTTCAGTACGCGACTACAGATTATCGACAATTGCTAGCTCATCAACTCGATGTCGTGCTTGTCGGAAGTCCGGCAGCAGTGCATTATGAACATGCCAAAGCAGCTATAGAGTCTGGTGCTCATGTATTGTGTGAAAAGCCATTTACTTTGCGTGCTTCAGAAGCATGGGAACTCGACGAATTAGCGAAGAAGAAGAAACTTCATCTCCTGCTTGCGTATGGTTGGAACTACAAACGAATCATTACGGAAGCAAAGCGTATTATGGAAGAAAAAGGTGTAGGTCATATTGAATCAATGATGGTGCATATGGCATCGCCTGCTCGCGAACTATTGCAAAACAAAGGCAGTTATCATGGAGCTTCGAATCAATTTGATACAAATCCCAGTACTTGGACTAATCCGCAATTATCAGGTGGTGGTTTTGCACAAGCACAGACGACTCACTCCCTAGGTATCGGATTGTGGTTAAGTGGATTAAGAGCCCAAGAAGTGTATGCGCAAATGTATAATGCAAGCCCTCATATCGATTTACATAACGCATTTAGTATACGTTTTACGAATGGCGCCGTGGGCACTATCTTTGGCGCAAGTAATCCGATGGGTGCCAATAAATTCTCATTGAACAAACATCAATTGGAAATTCGAATTTTCGGAGATAACGGGCAGTTGATTGTCGATCTCGAAAGAGAATTGATGTGGTGGTATCGTTCAGAAAATGAGCAGTTCTCACTTGATTTGAAAGATAATGAAGCTGCTTATGATTGTATCGGCCCTGTACAGACGATTGTGGACTTGGCTTTAGGGAAGCCGGTACAGAATAATTCGCCTGCGGAATTAGGCGCGCGTGTCGTAGAAGTCATCGAAACCGCTTATGCAAGTGCAACTTCAGGTCGACCTGAACACATACAAGAAGCCTAGACCCCACTTTTTTATGAGGAGAGAATACATATGAAACTTGGAATAACAGCATGGACTTTTGAAGCGTTAACATTAAATGATTGTTTGGCATTATGTCGTGCTTTAGGATTTCAACGTGTGGATATTGCAGGTTTCCATAAGCGTGGAATGAATAGCTTGGAACCTGATGAAGTTGGACGCTACCCTGAGAAGTATGCAGATATGCTGAAACGAGCCTTGGAACCTCATGAGATGACTGCGCATGATTTCTTTCCTCAGTTCGGTGCAAGTCTAGATCAACGTGCAATCAATCATCCGAATCCGATAGAACGTCAGAAAAATCGTGATGCGATGAAAGGAATTTTAAAGTTCTGTCAGCTAGTTGGGATTCCTGGAATTAGTCTGAGTCCAGGTGTAAACTTCACAGAAGTCAGCTTCGAGCAAAACCTCGAAACGTCAATGAAAGAATTCAAACATTTTGTTGAACTTGCGGAAGGAACAGGGGTTACGATTCGCGTCGAACCACACATGCATGCAATTGCAGATACACCAGAGCGCACCTTTGAAATCCTAAACTATGCTCCCGGAACAAAAGTGACATTGGATTATGCACATTTCATGTTGCAGTATGTGTCGATGGAACGATCACATACACTTCTTCCCTATACAGACCATATGCATGTGCGTCAGTCGCGGATGGGTAAGATGCAGACGCGCACTGAAGAAGGTACGATTGATTATGTAGATGTCATCGCGAACCTCAAAAAAATGAACTACTCAGGTGTATTCTCGCTCGAATACGTCAATATGGATTGGTTTGATTGTAATCAAGTGGACACCATTTCGGAAACGTTGAAAACCACGAAAATCATTGCTCCATGGCTAGCGAAGTAACATGCGGTACAGGTGAATTGCAAGCAAGTAACATGTCGATAAGAGTTAAGCAAGGGAACATCGATGAGGAGGAGAAGGCAGTTGGACGAGCAGCAACAATTGTATGTGGGCACAGCTACAGTACCTATACTGCCTCCACTAGGCATCGACATGATGGGCTTTGTCAATCGTTCCACAGCAGGACTCGGCTATGGTCAACCGATGGAAGTTCAAGCGCTCATCGCGCAAAGCGGGAACCGTCGAGTAGCACTATTAGCTGTTGATATGGCGCTCTGTCCACTAGCAACTGCTAATCAAATTCGTGAAAAAATCGCTACAGCTCTAGACTGTCCTAGACATGCGGTATTACTGAATATTAATCACAGCCATTCACTTCCTGGGTTTATGGGTGACTATAAACTTGGAGGTGCATGTGACGGTTATACACAAGAGGAAATCACATTTGCTGATCATGTCGAAGCGATGATGATTTCTGCTGCAGTAAAAGCAGCAAACAAACTTGAAGAAGCTGTCCAAGTGTGTGGATCTATGCAAGTCGAAGGCATATCGGTGAATCGCAGAGAACGAACAGCTGATGGTCGCACGATTTTAGGTTGGAATCCAGATGGCGTATGTGATCGAAGTGTACAAGCGGTGTGTTTCAAGCGAAAAGACGAGTCGGTGATCACGACAATTGTGAATTTTGCTTGCCATCCGGTTATTCTTGGCAGAGATATTCCTGAATATTCCTCAGATTATATCGGTGCCATTCGTACTTCTGTCAAGCAACTTATCGGCGGCGAATGCATGTTTTTGCAAGGTGCAGCGGGGAATATCCTGCCACTCGAAGCG
>CAMCVV010000048.1 GCA_945881905.1 Paenibacillus alvei | reverse complement strand
TCATCGGTGATATCTTTACAGATCGCAAAAATCCCTTTTATTTTATCGTTATATGTGATCGGTACATCTGTGACTAGAAAGGTCAAAGTTTTACCCGATTGATGCAGAAAATTCAACTCGAAAGACTGTCGTTGACCTTGAAGCGCTTGAGCAAAGGATCTTTGCCATAAAGCGATATCTTCGGAAATAATAAAATGATCCATGGCTTTGTGAATGAAATCACTTGTATGATAACCTGTAATTACTTCTGTAGCAGGATTGACATCAACGAATCGCCCATTTACATCTAATAAACAGATCGCACTTGGGTTATTTTCGAAAAGAGAGTATACACGCTGTTCACTTTCCTTTAAGCGAGAATTTCGTGAATTTAATTTCCGGCTATTGGTCTGGGATGCAGGTAGTTGAGTAAGTCCCTCTAAGGGCAGTATCGATTCATCTACGCAATGGCATTCATCTAAGGTACCGACGAAATTCATATTGATCAATTGGGTTTCATCGATCCAACGAAACCCTTCATTGATATAGAGATGTTGTAAGGTTTCTACACTCAAATCATGAAAGTAAATGTGTTGCAGGGTATGTATTTCATAATCACGATCCGACACATAGACTACCCGATGGATATCTTGTTTATTGATATGATGGGTTTCTGTAGAACTTAGTCCTTTTCGTAATAAAGAAATTTTATCCATTTATATTAACAACCTCCATATAAGTGTATTAATATAAGATTATACAAGGAAATATTAAAAAAATCTACCATATATTATAATATTTAATCATTTATTTGATAAAAAAATAAGAAATTCTTTGGGATGTCCAAATGAATTCCTTAAAGTTATATTTATGATGGTGGCATGTAGCAAGTGCATATCTGATATATACGAACCATAACCGATTAAGGTGCTGAGCTGACAGCTTGCACTTGTTCATAATATTGTTCGAACGTAAGTCCAGAAGTTGTGATGTCTTGTGAAAGTTGTAACCCGACATAGCGGATGTGCCATGGTTCATAGGAGTAACCTGTAATTTCTTCTTGGCCTTTGGGATAACGAATAATGAAGCCGAACTCTGGCGCATGTGCAGCTAGCCACTGTCCTTCTGGTGTATCTGCAAATGATGGTGTTAACGCATAGCCATTACTTTTCGAAGAAACATCGATGGCTAGTCCACTTTGGTGTTCACTTTGTCCAGGTTGGGCGCTGACTCGCGATGCTTCTCGTTCCCCTTGCGTCTTGACATTGTATTGATAGACGGAACGTTGCGTAGCATAGGAACGATAACCCGATACACCAATGAGGTGGATGTCGTCTTCTGATGCTGCTGCGAACAATGCTTCCAAAGCTTGAGCTGCTTCAGCTCGCAGCATGCGTTTCTCTGATTTTCCTTCGAATGCGAAAGGAACATTAAGATCGACGAGGTCTGTTGGTATGAAATCAGCAGGCAAAGCTCGTTTCTTGTTCACGAGCAGACCCATATCTTGTGGATTGGTGATCACAGGGATGCTGTCTGGTTGTGGCTTCACTGTAGCAACGAGTGAAGCCATCACGTCTACATGGACGAGTGTACGCAGTCCATGGTAGCTCACTTCCACCGATGCTTCGCTCCCGGTGGAAGCTGTAGCCACAGCGCTGATCATCCCGTCATCACTTACGGTGACGATCTCTACAGCGCTGGAGCGATAGGACACACCTGCTTCGCGGGTGATGTCCGTGACTTGCCCATTGAGCGTGACGCGGACGCTCAATGCATAGGTTGACCCTGGCGCGATGTGGAGCGCTTGGGGGTCAACTGTGATGTCGGTCGCGGTGCCGACCGACGAAGAGGCCGAGTCAACAGCAGCACCTCCTGATGCGGGGGTGCTCGGTTCTACGCTCAGCTGATCAGCGGAGCCACTCAGTAATCCACAGCTCGTTAGCCAACAGATTGCGAAGCAAACCATAATAACATGATAAAGGTAACGTTGTTTACCATTCATAGAAATTCCTCCTTGCTTGTTGATCTAGGTATGAAGAAGCGGATATCTGTACAAGTATGGAGTGGTCTGATGAACACAGACGTGGGTGTACGACATGAGTATATTTTCAATCAAAAGAGTCAGGGAAGTCAACATCTATTTTTGGCGCATCGTGCCGTAGAATGATCATCGTGCTATAGGATGATTGCACAAGGGATAGGCGCATCAATATCATGGACAAAGCAAAGACCTGTGTGGTAAAATGTTTGAAACGAACATCAGGAGTATACAAACAAACAAACAAATAAATACAGATAACACAAACCAAAGGGAGTGCTTATTGTGTCAGTAACTGCAAGAATGAATCGTCTGTTCAATCAAGACGGGAAATGTTTCGATGTTGCCATCGATCATGGGTTTTTCAATGAATACGCTTTTCTTTCAGGAATTGAGGATATGAAACAAGCGATACATACAATTGTTCGAGCGAACCCAGACGCGATTCAATTAAGTCCGGGACAAGCCAAACTCTTACAAAGTATTCCTGGGAAACATAAGCCATCACTTGTCTTGCGTACAGACGTAGCGAATGTGTACGGAAGAGAACTACCTCGTCATGTATTTAGCCATCTGATCGAGAATCCAGTAGAGCAAGCGATCTCATTAGATGCTGCTTGTGTAGTTGTGAATTTATTTCTGATTCCCAATGAACCAGAAATCTATCACCAATGCATCCAAAATGTGTGTAAACTCAAACCACAGTGCGAACAATATGGCATGCCGCTCATGGTAGAACCTCTCGTATTTCAAGCGAATGCCAAAGCAGGGGGCTATATGGTTGATGGGGACCTCACCAAAATCATTCCTCTAGTACGTCAAGCTGTTGAACTTGGCGCAGATATCATCAAATCCGATCCATGTGATGAAGTGGAACAATACCATCGCGTCATCGAAGCAGCTTCCGGGAAACCTGTACTTCCGCGAGGAGGAGGACGTGCTTCAGACGAAGAAATCTTCACCCGAACCTATAAGCTGATTCAGCAAGGTTCTTCTGGTATTGTATATGGGCGTAATGTCATTCAGCACCCAACCCCTGAACGAATGACGCAAGCCTTCATGGCGATTGTGCATGAAGGAGCTACACCGGATCAAGCTATGGCCATACTGAAGGAAGGTGAACGTAACCTATGAAGAGAACACAGATACGCTTTGGTGTAATTGGCTGTGGCTTGATGGGCAAAGAATTCGCTAGCGCAGCAGCGCGCTGGTGCCATCTGCTTGATGTGAATTTCGAACCTGTGATTACAGCAGTGTGTGATGCGAACTTATCAGCAACAGCGTGGTTCGAGAATCACATTCCTTCTGTGACGAAAGTCCATACAGATGTTCAGCAACTCTTGAATGATCCTGACATCGATGCGATCTATTGTGCGGTTCCTCATCATCTACATGAGCGCATGTATATCGACATTATTCAATCTGGGAAGCACTTACTAGGTGAGAAACCATTCGGTATCGATCAAGCAGCGAATCGAAACATTATGCAAGCGATTCAAGCTCATCCTGATGTGCTTGTTCGATGTTCCTCTGAATTTCCATTCTATCCTGGTGCGATGCGCATAGCGGAGTGGGTGAAGGACAAGCGATTCGGGAAAATCATTGAAGTCGAAGCAGGTTTCTGGCATTCAAGTGATCTCGATCCGAACAAGCCGATTAACTGGAAGCGACGCATCGCGACCAATGGAGAATATGGATGTATGGGGGATCTGGGTATGCATGTAATGCATCTCCCGTTGAGGTTCGGTTGGAAGCCTAGAAGTGTTCGTTCGTTGCTACACAAAGTCGTCCATGAGCGACCAGATCATGAAGGCCAGATGGTACCTTGTGAGACGTGGGATAATGCGATATTGGCGTGTGATGTAGTGGACGAAGGATCTACATTTCCTATGGTATTGTCCATGAAACGCGTTGCGCCAGGTCACGCGAACACGTGGTTTATTCGTATAGCGGGCACTGACATGTCCGCAGAATTCTCTACGAAGAATCCCAAGCAACTAGCGATGCTTCCTTACACGCCTGGAAGTGAACAGGCCTGGCACGTGATGGATGTGCTTCACAAATCCGCATATCCTACGATCACGGGAGGTATTTTTGAATTTGGATTTACAGATTCGATATTGCAGATGTGGGCTGCTTTTTGTGATGAAGTGGTTCATCGTCAACAAATGCGTCAACCCTTTCGATGTGTCACACCTGAAGAGACGCTAGGTAGTCATCAATTATTTACAGCAGCACTCGAGTCTGCACGAACTGGACAAACAGTGAATCTGTAACGTTCAGTGATGAATCGTTCGAAGTTGAATATGTGCGAAGGGTGGGTATGCTGATGAAACAAAATTCCGTAGATATTATCGTTGCAGGACACATATGCCTAGACATCATTCCGAACATCGGGGTTCTCAAAGATGGATTCCATGATCTGCTTGTACCTGGGAAACTCATCGAAGTAGGTCCTGCGATAACTTCTACAGGAGGCGCTGTATCCAATACCGGACTTGCGCTTCATCGATTAGGCGTAAAGACGGGATTCATGGGTAAGATAGGCAATGATGTATTTGGACAAGCGATCCTCGGCTTATTACGTGCCTATCATCAAGATATCGCAGACGGGATGATTGTATCTCACGAAGAAAGCAGCTCCTATACGTTAGTCATGAGTCCACCAGGCATTGATCGGGTATTTCTACATTGCACAGGTGCAAATGATACGTTTGTAGCAAGTGACTTAAAATTGAATCTCATTGAAGAAGCGACATGCTTTCATTTTGGCTATCCGCCTCTAATGAAACAAATGTACATCGATGGAGGCGAGCAATTACGCCAGATTTTTGCACAAGTGAAACGGCTAGGTTTGACAACTTCATTAGATTTGGCCAAGCCTGATCCTGAATCACTTGCTGGTCAAGCCGATTGGCGAGAGATTCTTACACGGACACTTCCATTTGTCGATGTGTTCATGCCAAGCTTAGAAGAAATACTCTATATGTTAGATCGAGAACGCTATGATCGAATGTGCCATGAGTTCGGGTCTAGCGAGATGATTGCTCACATCGATAGCACTGTGTTAATGGAATTATCAACACAGCTTCTTGATATGGGTACAGCTATTGTGGGAATTAAATTAGGCGAACATGGACTGTACGTCAGGACGACGCATGACTTTCAGCGATTACAAGCAATCGGTTCATATCCTTGGATTAACGAAAGTTACGTCGCAAAGCAGTGGCTTGCACCGTGTTTTGAAGTCACTGTGATCGGTACCACAGGTGCTGGAGATTGCACCATAGCAGGCTTCTTAACAGGGTTGATTCGACAACAATCGATTGAAGATTGCATTACAGCTGCAGTTGCGGTTGGTGCCTACAATGTCGAAAGAGCAGATGCCGTAAGTGGTATTCCTGCTTGGGATGATGTTCAGCTTCGGATTCGCAGTCAGTGGCAACGGAAACCGTGCACACTTTCACTTCGAGGATGGACTTGGAATGAACACAGTGGATTGTTCGAATCACCACTGGTTTGATACACACATGAAGGAGGGAACGATAGAATGAAACGTAGTCAAATGATGGAAGCTCAGGCACAAGCCGCAAGGATGCTTGAGCAGCTAGGTATTGTCCTTACCTCTGACGAGAGCCAACATATCGAAGTTGCTGATTTTGGGTTGAATGACTTGCACTCTCAAGGCTTGGAACTGATTACCTATATCAATACCGAGCGATACTGTGCGAAGGAATTAATGTTGTTTTCAGCTCAGACTTGCCCCGAACATCAACACCCGCCAATACTTGACGATCCCGGCAAGATGGAGACATTCCGCTGTCGTTGGGGTAGGGTGTATTTGTATGTAGAAGGTGAACAGAGTTCAACGATACATGCAACCATTCCCGTCGGAAGCGAAGCTTACTATACAGTTTTTCACGAAATTGAACTACAACCAGGCGAACAATATACGATTCAACCAGGGATCAAGCATTGGTTTCAAGCAGGTGCTGAAGGTGCGATCATCTCTGAATTCTCGAGCACAAGTCGAGATGAATACGATATATTTACGGATACCCGGATTGTACGTGTTCCCGAAATGGTGGTGGATTGAACGATGTGGCTATATGGACAACAATGGACACGAAGAGAACTTGAAGCTAGAGTCGGGCGCATCGAACAGTTGGGTGGTGTTCGAAGATTAAGGCACACGGAAGGCATGGAAGAGGGTAATGAATGGATTCAAGTGCGCACAGGATCAGGGCTCACTTATTACATATCTCCACATCGAGGCTTGGACATCTCATTAGCGGAATATGCAGGTGTACCACTCAGTTGGCAATCTCCAAATGGAGATCCGCATCCTGCTTATTACGATGCACAAGGCAAGAGCTGGGTCCATACTGCTGCAGGTGGATTGTTGATGACGTGTGGTTTGATGAATGTAGGACTTCCTAATGACGATCTAGACAAACATTATGGGTTACATGGTCGAATTCATCATCTGCCTTCGCGACATGTATCAGCAGAAGCACACTGGAATGACGAAGAGTATGAGATGTGTGTAAGAGGTGTGATCGATGAAACATCAATATTTGGTGATCAACTCCGACTTACTCGTGAAATTCGAAGCCGTCTAGGGGAGAATGTCATACGCATCCACGATACCGTCGAGAATATGGGGTTTCATCCTGCAGGTCATATGATCTTGTACCATATTAATTTGGGGTTTCCACTTATGCATGAAGCGACAACTTCAACATTCCCCCCCGCATCTATCGTTCCTGTGGTTTCATCGACTTCACAAGAGGGTATTGAACAGTGGCAAGTCCCTACAAAAGGCTATCACGAACGTGTATATGAGCATCAGTTGACATCACCTTATCACTTTTCAGATTGGGCATCTGTCTTTACAACTAACCCTACATTTCCGCTTCCGGGAACCGAATATGGATCACCTCTCGCTCTAGAGGTTCGCTTCAAACCTCATCAATTACCGCGTTTATTCCAGTGGAAGATGCCTGGAGAAGGTATGCACGCATTAGGGATCGAACCTTCTAATTGTGGAGTGAAAGGACGTGCACATGAGCGAGAGCAAGGAACTCTGCAGTATCTAGAGCCGGGAGAAAGTCGGCAGTATGAACTGGAAATTCATATTCACCTCTCTACACACGAACACCTATCGTAAATCAACAGGATACATGGAACCATCGCACGATCAGCATCACTTAGTCAACCCTCATCGAAAGGAAGTCGTCACGTGTATAACCAACGTCAGCAACGAATCATTGAACAAGTAACAGATACAGGTGAAGTGAGAGTAGCTGAACTTAAGGAACGCTATGAGGTGACGGAAATGACGATTCGTCGCGATCTAGAGAAGCTCGAGCATCATGGCGTCATTCGTCGAACTTTTGGTGGAGCGATTTTGACATATGCTGATCTAGCATTATCTGAGAGAGCAAGCCTGTATATGGAAGAAAAGCGCGCGATCGGCAAGAAAGCCGCTTCTCTTGTACAAGCAGGTGAATCGATATATATCGATGGAGGAACGACAACTTTGCAGATTGCAAAACATGTAGCCATGGATCCTTCTATTACTATCGTGACCAATGCTTTAAATATAGCTACGGAGCTCATCGACAAACATATTCCGACGATGATCATTGGAGGAATGGTAGTTGAAGCTACATCATCGGCTGTAGGTCCCTTAGCTATCGAAGCAATGAGTAAAATGGCATTCGATCGCATATTTTTGGGAACTACCGGAGTGAGCATCTTACAAGGATTCAGTAATTCGAATATGTACGAAGCTGATCTCAAACGACTCGCCATCCGTCGTGCTACAGAAGTGAATATCGTCACGGATCACACGAAGTTCGGTGTCAAATCACTTGTATCATTTGCTGAGTTTACACAAGTAGACCGGATCATTTCAAGTCAATGGCCAGATGAAGAATTACAACAAGCTTGCTTGGAAGCACATGTTGAGCTCATCGTTGTTACGTAGCTTTCCATCAATGGAACTGATCATCATCTAACAATTCCATTAAGCAGGGTGTACATATCATTTTTCCTTTATAATAGACAAGTTTCTCGGAGTCACTACAAAACAAACAAGCAGGCGAATATTTCTTCAAAAATATGCGTTCTTCATCTTCAAACACTTCTAGCGCATCACCAATCTCCACATGCAAGCTTCGTCTTAACTCGACGGGTATAACGATTCGACCTAATTCATCTACTTTTCTCACAATCCCGGTAAGTTTCATTATGATCACCTCATACCTTATCATCGACGCAATGACGCCACTTCATACCTCATCGAGATCAGTTCACATCACAACAAATAACCTAACCAGGTAATTCCTGGTTAGGGACGGGTCTAGCACGAATCAGAAATAAAGACTTCCAAAAAAAGTAATTATACAACCAGATCGGTATATCTCGAACAAGCGAAGCCATATATCCAAGACAATGTATCACAACCATTACACATTATAGAATACATCTATAAAGCACAGTAGTATACTTAGGGTTCACACCAATTGGGAGTAGTTCTCGATGAGAGGTTACAATGGATAAGTGAAGAGTAGGGGTTTGACGCTGTAGGGTTTATCTAGCGGTTCGTTAAGCAGGTAGCTTTACTCATCAAGCAATTCGTACAAACAGTTCTTGCAAATGATTTTGCGTTTGAAGTGAGAGGTTTCTTGCGAACTGTGACAAAACACACAAGCAGGAGTGTATTTTTTGAGGTATACTCTTTCATCATCTGTGTAGATCTCAAAGGCATCATTCACATCCACATGTAGCGTTCTTCTGAGTTCCACAGGGATAACAATTCTTCCTAATTCGTCGATTTTCCGAACAATACCACTTAATTTAATGATTTTCACCTCATTTTTATAGGAAACTGTATGGAATGGAAAGAGCCTAACCTGTAATCAATGAAGGCTAGACTCTCGGGTTGTATCACTTGTTTGAGCGCATACAGTGAGAACGAAATTGCATGATTAGGCTTCGAGTTGACTCATCTTTACAGCTTCACATTCCACAGTGCAGAAGCTATTGTAATTTTCTTCACAAGTTGTACAACAAATGTGTTGCAGATGGCATAGATCGTTTGCGCAATTGATGTATCGATCTTCTAACGAACCACAGTGGTAACATTGTCCGACTACACAGTCTTCAGCGGTTTGGTTGATTTTGACAGATTTACGTTTGTCAAAAACATAACATTTTCCATCAAATAAGCGACCTCTTACTTCAGGATCTTTACCATACGTAACGATGCCACCTTCTAATTGCGATACATCTTGGAATCCTTCTTGAAGAAGAAATCCACTTAGTTTTTCACAACGTATTCCACCTGTGCAATACGTGAGAATGGTTTTATCTTTGTATGCAGTTAAGTTATTTCGTATCCAAGTAGGGAAGTCTCTAGATGACTCGACATCAGGACGAATCGCTCCGCGGAAGTGTCCGATATCATATTCATAATCATTACGACCATCAATTACAATGACATTCGGATCTTGTAATTTCTCGTAAAATTCAACAGGTTTCAAATGTTTCCCTGTCAACACGTGCGGATTAACATCTTCATCAAGCCGAAACGTCACGAGTTCTTTCTTGGGTCGAACGAAGATTTTGTCAAACACATGGTGATCACTTTCATCTATTTTGTAGACGATATCTCGAAATAAAGGGATTTGCTGCATTACGCGACGATATTCTTCAGTTTGTGCTAGCGTACCGGAGAGAGTTCCATTAATTCCTTCATGCGCAATCAGTATCCGCCCTTTGATGCCAAGACGTTTACAAAAAGATAAGTGTTCAAGAGCTAATGCTTCCGGATGAGCAATCTGTACAAATGCGTAAAAAAGCAAGATCCGATACACAGGCGGGTCAGAATTCATTCCATGTCACCTAAGCTATCTCATGATTTAGTTTGATACTCTCTATATTGACACAAAAACCGAAAAATTCAAATATTTTCTATAAAATGGAAAAAATAATTTCGACAATGCGACTAAAGCATGGATTATTGTTCCTTGAGATGCAGTGATTCTAGCACAGGTCCGCTCCAAGAAGAGACTTTCACGTGTGCGATGTACGAGCCTTGTCGAGCTTGTTCTTCAAGTTCTTTGCCTGTATTTTCGGGAATATAATATTTCTCTATGCCATAGATGACGCGAACCGAAGTATCATCCCACATGTCGTCTACTTTTGCTTTTAAGAGGATCTCGTTATCTTGCAAGGAAGGCTTATGTGAATAGAACTCCTGTGCGTCATATAATTCATTTTGTTCAGCATTCGGTGTCAACACCACATAGATCACATCTCCACGTTCAGGAACAGCTTGTTGTGAAGATGGGGGGGGATCCATCCATTTGGAAACAGGTAACGTACTTATTTCATATTGCAGGATCGCATAATCTCCATAAAGCATGTCTCGAGGATCAATAGGTACAGTCTTCAATGTGATTTCTTGACCATACCAACTCGTGGCATAATGGGTGAACGTTATTCCCAAGAGAAATACGATTTGTGCAATCACTAGTACAATCAGCGACTTCCTCTTGCTGGTGAGTCCAACAAATGAATTATTCATGTTCAGGTCCCCCTTGGATATCTTTCAAGAAGTCTTTTTTGCGGCGATTCAGGAACCAACTCAATGCTAATAACAGCATACCGCCAATCGTGAAGAACAAAGACCGATCCATGAAGTCCCATGTTAGTTTGCTGTAGGCTATCATCGTGGTGAGTAAGAAAAGTATCGTACCTACATTGATCTTCACATCCCAATGTTCTACATATCCACGCCACAGCACGAATAATGAGAATAAGAATAAGATCATGATACCGAATAGGTCCATATAATTGGGCAAGAACACAATTAGCGGCGAAAGTATCCAATCCCATGCAGATGCACCTCTAGAGGAGTTCAGCTTGAGAAATAATGAAATCACAAATAGTACAAGGATTGTGATGAGAAATTCATACTGTTCAGACAAAGTAGCATATACGTCAATATTGACTCCATCATCGGTAAAGAGAACAATAAATAAATAGAATAGGATAAGAGATGCAATCGCTGAGATTTGAAATGGCGCAGCGAGACGGGAGTCCTTGATCCCATCCGCACATACATACAAGATCAGAATCGGAACGAATACCCAGATGAATTCGATCTGTTGTGTAGTAACGAACAAGATGGCGTGAACGATGAAACTAATACTGAAAGCCCAAGAAAGCAAGAGACTTCGATTCAACCACAGATAAGACCCTAGGCCTGCAATCATGATGACAGCTTCGGTATAGCTGAATTGTTGGAAGTTAGCTGCACTCGTGAACTGTGCAATTGTGAATATGATTAACGTAAGGAGAAATAAATAGCGACTCTGGTAAATAAATGTGAGCAATAGTCCGACTAATCCCCAAACAATAAAAGAAAGAATAGAATACGCTTCGATATTAAACATTTGTGCAATTAGAATGATATTAGCACCAAATGCAATAAGTCCTATACCGATGAATGAGATTCCGAACTTCACATGCTGTTTCTTATGATAATAATCACCTATACCGTATAAACTTGCCATAAGCGAGATCAGTAAAGTCAGTCTCCAGAAATCAGGGATTTGCTGCCAGTTGGAAGCGACATAAGTCAGAATGCCAAGTCCAACGAGAATACTACCGAAAATAGGTAGAAGACCGAAGACTCTTTTCTTATCTTCATATAGACCTAGAATTTGATTGTATTGTTCGGAATTGACGATTCCTTGTGCAATCCATATCGGCCCTTCTTTTTCGATAAACTTCCTACTCATAATGTCTCTCCTTTTGTATGTATATTTTAGTTATAACAAGTATAATACAATTAATGATATTTCACATGGTTTTTTATAAGGGAACACAAGCAAGGTGCAGGAAATTGCAAGTCGCTGTAGAACTTATTTCTGTATAACGTATATAACGAAAGTCGCTAATCGAAGTTGGAGGAGGCACGTAATGCGTTTCTTGCTCTTTTTATTGTGGATTGCTTTTATCGGCTACGCCTATTTCTTTGCTCCTGGCGAACGAGGCATGGACGATGCGATTTTGCAAAGCTTACTGCGGTTCCAATCAGATGAACCTTCACTGCTTGCTGTTTTTTCATTATTAGGTGTATTTCCCATCGCTTTTGGATGTCTGTTATTAAGAGCTGATCGTTATGGCGTTCCCGCATGGCCGTTTGTGCTCGTTTCATTAGCACTCGGAGCGTTTGCTTTATTGCCCTATTTCTTTCTGACTTCTCCTATATCTCGGCGAAATAATCGAACACCGACAAGGCTATTTTACATATTGATTCACGGCATGTTTCTGTTCATTCTGTTGGTTCTAGCGATTTGGATCATTGTGTATGGCGTTGTTTTTGGAGATTGGAATGCTTATCTAGAAGCATTTCAACAGTCTCATCTTGTGCATGTGATGACGATCGACTTAATCATCTTATGTATATTATCGATAATTGCTATCAAAAGAGACCGTGTCTATGCCTATCCTGCCAAAATAATTCCGATCATCGGATGTATACCCGCTGTTGGCTTGTTGATCTATACCTTAGCTTTTGCGGCAAGACCTCATCGAGGGTAATTCTCAATTGTAAAAGTTCAATATGCATTCGCCCTTGCATTGTTTTATAATACATAGGGGGAGGATTGTTCGATGAGTCAACCATATATTTCAGTTATTATACCAACGTATAATCGGCAACTTCAACTAGCTGAATGCTTAGAATCAATCTATAGGCAGCATGATGACGCATTGCAAATCATTATTGTTAATGATTGTGGCGAGTCGATAGCAAGAATAGGTGATCTCTACCCAGAACTAGATATTACGATCGTTGATTTGCAGCATAACAGTAAGCATGTCGTTGCAAGGAACCGAGGACTTGAAGAAGTCCAAGCGGACTTGATCATGTTATGTGATGATGATGACGTGTTGTTGCCAGGTCATATTGAGCGAATGCGAGATGCGATCACAGATGCTGACCTCGTCTATACAGATGCAGAAATCGTCGATTACGTCATCAAAGATCAGGAGCGAGTACCGATTCATCGACGTTTATTTGCGTATGATGATGATGTAGCTGGCATGCGGAAATTCTCAACATTTATTGCTTCAGGATGCCTTTTTCGCAAACAATTGTTGAGTGATATTGGGAACTTCGATATCGATGTACGCAATTATTGGGATTGGGACTTCTACCTTCGCGCAGTGAAGCGTCATCGAGTTCGCAGAGTACCTGTAGCTAGTGTGCTTTACGCGTTCTCAGCACAAGGGGGCAATATGTCTAGTCAACTCGATCAAATGCGAACGTATTTAGATCGATTATCAATCAAGCACCAACTCGGTGAATTACCAACCAAAAATTTCTATCTGTTGCTCGACGAACCGGAAATCAAACAAAGAGAAGCTGTTTCACAAATCATCTGGGATTTTACCTCGATGAGATCACGCTTACCCGGACTTGATCACGCTACTGTGTGATTAATCTGATCTTTCTGAAGGAGTTGTCTATGTTTAAACTTTTCATTGTTTTAGGCAGTATGCATGCGTTCTTAGCAGTTGCCTTGGGAGCATTCGGTGCACATGCATTGAAGAACAAATTATCTACAGATATGCTGCACATATTCCAGACAGGTGTGCAATACCAGATGTTCCATGCCTTGGGTATCATACTTATTGCGATCGTATCCGACCGATTGGGTGGACATGCACTATTTACTGCATCTTTGTGGTCTATGTTCATCGGTATTATTTTGTTTTCGGGCAGTCTTTATGCACTCAGTCTGTCCGGCATCAAAATCCTCGGAGCCATTACTCCGCTTGGTGGAGTTGGTTTTCTACTGGGTTGGATTCTTGTCGTGATCGCTTTATTGAAATAAATATTCAATGATTAGACGTGCACTTCTTGAGCAATGATGAGCATATGGTGTGATATCATTTGGATGAAGGAGTGCATAGACATTGATTTATTCTGAACCTGTAGTTATCGATGGGAAGACCGCAATTGCTATTCAAGTAAAGCTACCGCAAACCACATTGCTGATTATCACAACTGATAAAGGGTATATGATGTGTGGTGCGTTAGATGTGAAATTATTAAATGAGAGACTTAACGATCGACGTATTATTGCAGCGAGAGCACTAGGTGTCAAATCGATTAGTGAATTGCTCGATGCTCCACTAGAGTCTGTAACTGATCAAGCACAAGCGATGGGGATTGTACCCGGAATGATCGGGCGTGAAGCCATCTTGAGAATGATGTAAGTCAACGTCTAATGGTGTAACGTGCGGAATTGATAACAACGGAGGTAACTGTTATGCCAGAAAACCAGCAAGAGCCCTTATCCCTGCACTTACTCGGAAGTGAACACACGCGATACCCAACGGATTATGCACCTGAAGTACTCGAAACATTCAAGAATCTTCATCCGTATCGAGATTATTTCGTCAAAATGAACTGCCCCGAATTCACAAGCTTATGTCCTGTAACAGGTCAACCTGATTTCGCTACGATCTATATCAGCTATATCCCTGATGAGCACATGGTGGAAAGCAAGTCATTGAAACTGTACTTATTCAGTTTCCGTAATCACGGAGACTTTCATGAGAATTGTGTGAATCTGATCATGAATGATTTGATCAAAATTATGGATCCTAGATATATTCAAGTGTGGGGCAAATTCACACCGCGTGGAGGTATTTCGATAGATCCATTCTGTAACTATGGTCGTCCTCAGACCAAGTATGAGCAGATGGCAGAGATTCGATTACAGCAACACGATATGTATCCGGAGAAGGTCGATAATCGCTAGTGGCTATTCGAACATGGCGAGGTGCTTATCCTCAGTTCCATATCATGAGAACAGTGCTTGCAAATGGAGATCATAAGGAGCGCGGATGATTCCTTTCTCTGTAATTATGGCAGTCACGTATGAATGCGGTGTTACGTCAAAAGCAGGATTGTATACTTTCACTCCATGAGGTGCTGTTCGTTTGCCGAAGCCATGTGTAACTTCATCTTCGGGTCGTTGCTCTATAGGAATATCTGCTCCTGTTGCAGTGTGCAAATCAATTGTAGACAGCGGACACGCCACATAAAAAGGAATACCGTGAGCTTTGGCTAACACCGCAACACTATACGTACCAATTTTATTAGCTACGTCGCCATTGGCTGCGACTCGATCTGTACCTACGATAACAGCTTGAATCCAACCTTTTGACATCACAAGCCCAGCCATATTATCGCAAATCAAGGTTACATCGATCCCTGCATGATGCAGCTCAAGTGCTGTGAGTCTAGAACCCTGTAATACGGGACGAGTTTCATCAGCAAAGATTTTCAAGTGTATCCCTCTTTCTTGTGCGAGATAGAACGGAGCAAGCGCTGTGCCGTATTTTGCTGTAGCTAATCCACCAGCGTTGCAATGCGTTAAGATGCCATCGCCTGGTGAGAATAGTGTAAGTGCATGTTCACCGATCTGACGGTTGGTGTGCGCGTCTTCTTGTTGAATAAGCATGGCTTCGTGTAACATCGCTTCTTTGAATAAAGTGATGTCGGTTAAAGTTGGTAACAAGTGGAGAGCCCTCTGTTTCATTCGTTCAAGTGCCCAAAACAAATTAATTGCGGTTGGCCGTGAAGTAGCTAAGAAGTCTATTTGACTCAGCAACGCTTCATAGAGAAATTGGCAATCGCGCGGTTCGATGTCTTCAGGAGCTTGCAAGTGGCGAATACCGAGATAAGTGCCATAAGCTGCAGCAATCCCGATGGCAGGTGCTCCTCTGACTTGCAAGTGACGTATAGCTTCCCACACTTGTGTGGAAGTAGTCAGCTGTAGATATACGATCTGCTCAGGAAGTAGCCGTTGGTCTAATAGTTCTAATGTACCTTGATGCCATCTCATCGATTGCAGAGGCTGATGTTCTGAAGGCATGGGAATTGAAGATTGAGATGGTTGGGATGCATGCTTGCGCATAGGGATTCACTCATTTCTATACACATGAATTAGAGGTGTAAATGAACTGCTTTTCGAGCGATTTCTAGCAATTGATCGATAGAGCTTACATGACGGTGTATCTTGATGAGTGATTTTCCGATATTCAGCGCGGTGCGTTGAGCTTTTTGTCGTGCTAAGGTATCTTGAATTTGATCGATATCAGCGACATGAGCTAAACCGATAATCCGGCGAATCATTTTCACACCTGCAAATCCGACTGTGTCTTGAAGTAACTTCTGCATATAGATTTGGGAATACCCAGGAGTATGGAAAAGACGGTCTTCACTTTTTGCTTGCCACAAGTCAAGGAATTGCTGTTCGAATTGAACCCATACATCTTTTATCGTGTTCAATACATATTCGCGATATGCTTTGCGGTCTTCTGCATGAGCACACAAGCCTTCTTGAGCAGTGTAATTCAACAATAAATTCGCGAAGATCGCACCTATATCGAACCCCATAGGACCATAGAAAGCAAATTCTGGATCAATGACTTTCGTAGAAGCTTGCGTAATGAAGATACTTCCCGTATGTAAATCCCCGTGTAATAGCGCTTGTGCGTTCGTCAAAAAAGAATTTCTGAGCATAGCGACTTCGATCTGTAGAGGGACATCTTGCCAGATCGCTTCTACATCTTGTTGCACATGCGCTTCATAGTGGTTCGTATCTGAATTCCAATAAGGATGGTCAAAAATTAAGTCCTCTGTAATTTTACACAATTCAGGATTCGCAAACTGCTGCATCCATTGTTTCTTTACTTGCTGATTCAAGCCCAAATCGGAAGTGTAGAATAAAGTGTTAGCCAAGAAACGAGAAATATGAGCAGCAAACAATGGATAGCGAACTTGTTGCATCAAACCTTTTCTCATAATGACATGATCACTCAGATCTTCCATAACCGTTAAGGATAGCTCTTCATCATAGGCATACACCTCAGGAACTAAATCTGAGCATAAGCTTGCTTGAATGCGCAGTGCATCGCTTTCGATTCTGGAACGATGTAGCGTTAATGGCCAAGATTCGCCAACTACTTTCGCATAAGGGAGTGCTTGCTTAAGAATTAAGCTATGAGCTGAAGAATGATCTGAAATGCGAAAAACCAGATTGAGATTACCGTCACCGATTTCTGTTGCAGTGAGCTGTGATGAAGTCGAAGGGAAAATTACCTTGAATTGTTGGGCATAGGTAACTGCTTCTGCTTCTGTGAGTGCGTGATAATTCGACACTATCGTATTCCACCAACCTTTGGTTAAGAGAATTCATGAACCTCTATAGTATAAATGATAAACGCATTGCTTGAAATACCCTATTCAGCAATGATAGAATTTCAAATAACTAGATGAGCAGATTCGAGTCCCGCCTATAGTAAAGAAGAGAGAACAATCAAGTCCCTCTCCATGGCAATCCTTAATTAAACCCATTTCATAGGCATGAACCTGCGTTCAACGAGATCAATCGTACCTAACACCACATGCGCTAATCCAAACCCAATAACCGCATTCGCTATTGGCCGATATCGACTTCTGCGAAGCGCGTAACCAGCTGCAGTTACGGAAGCTCCAAGTATAGTAGGGATTAAACCTTCGCGCATCAGAATCACCTCTTTCTTTGTTTCGATCATCCACTCAATCGGATCATCTAAGATTACTTTCATAGGATGGATAGATCGAACACAAATATACATGGGCATGACTTGTAAATGTTGTATATGCATTCGATAGCGCTGAAAGAAGGGGCTGTACATCGTGGATACAACTACCTGCAGATCTGAAGATTCCGGATGCTATGCCTGTACGGGGTCATGACGAGTTCGAAAAGCAAGTTCAGAACATCAAGCATGACTTATGCAAGTCGGATAATCGCAGTTTTTTGTAGAAGGTTTGTGAAATCTTCACATTTCTCGTGTTTTTTTGAATAATCCCTTTATTCCTTGTGCGAATTCGATTATACTTATTCTAAAGTAGTGATTATCACTGATTATCATTTAGGAATAATTCTAAAAAGCAAGTAAATTCGTTCATTCGGAGGTTATGTTACATGTCC
>CAMCVV010000047.1 GCA_945881905.1 Paenibacillus alvei | reverse complement strand
TGATTGCGGAGGGGAACCACACGTTCCCATCTCGAACACGACCGTTAAGCCCTCCAGCGTCGATGGTACTTGAACCGCAGGGTTCTGGGAGAGTAGAACGTTGCCAAGCAAATACAAAGTCTTTTTGGAAAAATCCAAAAGGACTTTGTTTTTATAAAACGAGCACTTACAATTTATATAGCTTTAAACTTGACATGAAATTCGTGATTTTGATACGATTGCAGTAATGATAAGTTGATGAGGGAGGAGGATATTCAATCGTGAGAGATGATAAATTTGGTAAAGAAGGTTTAACATTCGATGATGTTCTACTCATTCCTAGAAATTCCGAAGTATTTGGTAAAGAGATTGATGTTTCTACACGTATTTCTAAACAAATAAAATTGAATATTCCTTTTATTAGTTCTGCCATGGATACAGTTACAGAATCAGCTTTAGCAATAGCAATTGCTCGAGAAGGCGGGATCGGAATCATTCACAAAAATATGTCAATTGATCAGCAATCTTTAGAGGTTGATCGAGTTAAAAGATCGGAAAGTGGTGTGATTACAAATCCTTTTTCTTTGACTTCCCAACACCTTGTATCGGATGCTGAAGAATTAATGTCTAAATATCGGATATCGGGTGTTCCTATTGTAGATCATACTAATAAGCTCGTAGGAATATTAACGAATAGAGATCTTAGGTTTATTCATGATTATTCTATCAAAATTGATGATGTAATGACAAAGGAAGGTTTAGTTACAGCACCTGTAGGAACTACTTTACAACAAGCAGAAGGTATATTACAAAAACACAAAATCGAAAAACTGCCTTTAGTAGATGAAAATCAAATATTAAAAGGTTTAATAACGATTAAAGATATAGAGAAAGTCATTCAGTTCCCAAATGCTGCAAAAGATGTTTTGGGGAGATTACTTGTTGGTGCGGCAGTAGGTGTTTCTAAGGATATGATGAATAGAGTAGAAGCTTTATATCAGTCCGGGATCGATATTATTGTTGTTGATTCCGCTCATGGCCATCACATTCATATTATTCAGGCTGTCAAGAAGATTAGGCATGCTTATCCTGATTTAACTATTATTGCAGGAAATGTAGCAACGGGAGAAGCTACCAAAGATTTAATCCTTGCCGGAGCATCTATTGTAAAAGTTGGAATAGGTCCAGGATCAATTTGCACAACTAGAGTAATTGCAGGAATTGGAGTCCCTCAAATCACAGCTATTTACGACTGTGCATTAGTTGCAAAGCAATACAATGTTCCCATCATCGCTGATGGTGGTGTAAAATATTCGGGGGATGTAGTTAAAGCTATTGCAGCAGGTGCTAACGCAGTAATGATAGGCAGTTTATTTGCAGGAACAGATGAAAGCCCGGGTGAACAAGAGATATTTCAAGGTAGACGATTTAAAGTATATCGTGGCATGGGTTCTATTGCTGCAATGAAAGAAGGAAGTAAAGATCGGTATTTTCAAGAGAATGAAAATAAATTAGTTCCCGAAGGTATCGAAGGACGTGTTCCGTATAAGGGAGCACTTGCCGATACAATATTTCAGCTATTAGGTGGATTACGATCAGGAATGGGATATTGTGGAGTTAAGAATATTGAGGAACTTATCAATGATACACAATTTGTTCGTATTACGGGTGCAGGTCTTCGAGAAAGTCACCCCCACGATGTTCAAATCACGAAGGAATCTCCTAATTATTACTTGTAATTAGTATACCATTATTAGGGATAGTAAAATTCCTTGCCTTTTTTTATATATTTAGAATTATGTTATAAAGAGATATGATTAATAAATACTGGACAGAAGGAGAATTATAACATGAACAAGTTAAAAACATGGAAAGTTAGCATCTGTTATCTGATTTGTGGGAGCCTGTTCATACAAAGCCTAATGTTCTATACATATCCAACAAAAGCTCATGCAGAGCAAAATATAGATTTAAATCTTGAAGTTAGTTCAGCAATATTAATGGAAGCAAGTACAGGCGAAATATTATATGAAATCAATGCGGATGAAGCTCTTCCTCCAGCGAGTATGGCAAAAATGATGACAGAATATTTAGTTTTAGAAAGCATTCAACTTGGCAAAATGAATTGGGAAGATTTAGTTACTACTTCAGAGAATGCATCCGACGTTATCGGATCAGGTCAGTTATTAGCACAGGGTGAGAAATTAAGCGTATTAAAAATGTTTGAAGCCATGTCGATTTATTCAGCAAACGACGCCTCAGTCGCTTTAGCTGAATATGTAGGTGGAACAGAAGAAAATTTCGCAAAAATGATGAATATGAAAGCAAAACAAATGGGAATGTCTTCTCAAACAAACTTTATTAATGCAACAGGATTATCTCGAATTGATATGGGTAAGTATATGCCAAAAGAAGTAATGGGCGAGACGATGTTGTCAGCAAGAGACTTAGCAATCCTAGCAAGAAATCTCCTTAATCAACATTCGGAAATACTTCAGTTTACGCAAATCCCATCAAAAAAATTAAGGGAAACTGACAAAACAGCGATGGTGAATTGGAATTGGATGCTAGAAAACAACAAAGATGTAGTGAATTTCAAAAAATATGTTTATGCAGGTCTGGATGGATTAAAAACAGGTCACACCACAGAAGCAGGTTATTGTTTTACTGGCACTGCACAAAGAGATGGTTTACGACTGATAAGTGTAATTATGGGTACAGATACTGAACCTGAAAGATTTGAAGAAACAAGAAAAATATTAGATTATGGTTTTAATAACTTCGAGATAAGAACTATAATCGCAGGGAATATTGAAATTAATTCATTAAATAAAGTGGGAATTCGAAAAGGAATAGAAATGGAAGTGAATCTCGTCACAGAAGAAGAGATCAACATGATAGTGAAAAAGGATGCAGAACAAAATGACTTTGAACAAATTACACAAGTAATCGATGAAACGAAACTGGTAGCCCCAATATCGAAAGGGGATCAGTTAGGAACACTAACGATTCGGTATGAAAATAAAGAAAAAACGATAAATTTAATTGCTGTTTCAGATGTAGAAAAAGCTGGAACTATTCGATTGCTATTTAGGTCGATACAGACATTTTTCTCAATGATAATTACATCTATAAAAAATATATTCTAAAACCCGCAAGGTAGAACCCCAAAGTTGTATATTGTAATTGCATCATGTAAAATATGTTATCATGGTATAAAAAAATTATAAAATCATGTTTATCATTGTATGAAGCATATAGGGGGAATCAATGAGATGAAATCTAATATTGAAATAGGCACATCATTAGTTAAAAAAGGAATGGCGGAAATGCAAAAAGGTGGCGTAATTATGGACGTCATGAATGCTGAACAAGCTCGTATTGCTGAAGCATCAGGTGCTTCGGCTGTCATGGCTTTAGAAAGAGTGCCTGCAGATATTCGAGCAACAGGTGGTGTAGCCCGAATGTCTGATCCTGGAATGGTAGAAGAAATCATGAAAGCTGTGACAATTCCGGTAATGGCTAAAGCTAGAATAGGACATTTTGTTGAAGCTAAAGTACTTCAATCTCTAAATGTTGATTATATTGATGAAAGTGAAGTGTTGACACCGGCAGACGAAGTATTTCATATTAATAAACGTGAATTTACAGTTCCCTTTGTGTGCGGTGCACGAGATTTAGGTGAAGCACTGAGGAGAATTGGCGAAGGGGCGTCAATGCTACGTACTAAGGGTGAACCCGGTACAGGAAATATTGTTGAAGCAGTGCGTCACATGCGAATGATTGTTAGTCAATTACGTAAAGTTCAATCCATGTCAGTAGATGAATTAATGACAGAAGCTAAAAATATAGGTGCTCCTTATGATTTAGTGCTATACGTAAACAAGCACGGGAAATTACCCGTAGTTAACTTTGCCGCCGGTGGAATTGCTACACCTTCCGATGCTGCATTAATGATGCATCTTGGAGCTGATGGTGTTTTTGTAGGTTCTGGTATTTTTAAATCTGATCATCCAGAAAAATTCGCTAAAGCGATCGTTGAAGCTACAACACATTATCAAGATTTCGCTCTTATCGCACAGGTATCAAAGAACCTAGGTGCACCGATGAAAGGTATTGAAATATCTAAATTAGACGCTTCGCAACGCATGCAGGAGCGTGGTTGGTAGGATGGCTAAAACGATCAGCATCGGAGTATTAGCTTTACAAGGCGCTGTAGCCGAGCATATCCATGCTATAGAGAAATCAGGGGCAATGGGTGTAATTGTCAAACGAATTGAACAACTTGATGAAATAGATGGACTCATTATTCCTGGCGGTGAAAGCACAACAATCGGTAAACTAATTCAAAGATATCATTTTGATGTTGGCATACAAGCATTTAGTTTGCACGGTAAACCTGTTTTTGGAACATGCGCTGGGTTGATATTAATGGCAAATGAAGTTATAAATGAAGAATCACATCTGAAACTTATGGATATTACTGTTGAACGCAATGCATATGGGAGACAACAAGAAAGTTTCGAGACAAATATACAGATAAAAGGAATTGAAAAACCCATTCAAGCTGTATTTATTAGAGCTCCTATAATTAAAAAAATTGGGAAGAATGTTGAAGTGCTCGCAACATATAATCATGAAATCATTGCAGTTAAACAGAATCATTTATTAGTCTCTTCTTTTCATCCAGAGTTGACAGATGATTGTAGATTCCATAGTTATTTCTTGGACATGGTGAAAAAGGCAAAAAACACGATATAAAATCAGTTGGTTAATGGAGGAGTTTGTTTGCTAGATATTAAACTGATTCGAAATCATATACACGTAATGAGAACCGCACTTCAGAATCGAAACTATAAAGAAAGTGAACTTCTTGATTTTATTAAAATTGACGTGACACATAGAGAATTATTACAAGAGACGGAGTTGCTCAAAAATCAAAGGAATATAGTTTCTACCGAAGTAGCAAACTTAAAAAAAGCGAGTATATCTGCAGATCATTTAATCGAAGAAATGAGAATTGTTGGTGATCGAATAAAAGAACTTGATGATGAAATTCAAATACTAGATGATATGCTCAAATCATTATTACTTTCATTCCCCAATATTCCCCATGAAAGTGTACCGGTAGGTATTTCAGAGCAAGAGAATATCGAAGTTAGACGTTTAGGAGATATCCCTGCGTTTAATTTTGAAATTAAGCCTCATTGGGATATTGCTAAAGACCTAGATATATTAGATTTTGAAGCTGCAGCAAAGGTCACGGGTTCACGATTTGTGTTTTATAAAGGTTTAGGGGCAAGGTTAGAACGTGCTTTGATCAATTTTATGTTAGATTTACACAGTGAAGAACATGGATACATCGAAATACTTCCACCATATATCGTAAATAGAGATAGTTTAACCGGTACGGGTCAACTACCCAAATTTGAAGATGATGCTTTTAAAATTATGGGAACTGAATATTTTTTGATTCCAACTGCTGAAGTACCTGTGACCAACTATCATCGAAATGAAATAATTTCACAAGAGAAACTTCCTTACAATTGGGTAGCATATAGTGCTTGTTTTCGTTCTGAAGCTGGTTCAGCAGGGAGAGACACAAGAGGACTCATTCGTCAGCATCAATTCAACAAAGTTGAATTAGTGAAAATTGTGAATCCTGAGGATTCATATCAACAATTGGAATTACTTACTTCGCATGCGGAAAAGATTCTACAACTTCTCAAATTGCCTTATCGTGTTGTGAGTATCTGCACGGGGGATCTTGGGTTTTCATCTGCTAAAACGTACGATTTAGAAGTTTGGATGCCAAGCGGAAATACGTACCGCGAAATATCTTCATGTAGTAATTTTGAAGATTTTCAAGCTCGTCGAGCAAATATCCGTTTTCGGAGAGACGTAAAATCAAAACCAGAATTTGTCCACACCTTAAATGGTTCGGCATTAGCTGTTGGCAGAACAGTAGCAGCAATACTAGAAAATTTTCAGCACGAGGATGGAACTGTGATAATTCCAGAAGTCCTTGTACCCTATATGAGGGGTATCCAAGTAATAAACAAGATATAGAACTTGATATCGATAAAGGATATGTGATACAATTCTCTTTGTCACTGTGGGTTTTATTTTCTCAATAGCCTAATGTGGAGAGGTGGTCGAGTGGTTTAAGGCAGCGGTCTTGAAAACCGCCGTGGTCGTAAGGTCACCGTGGGTTCGAATCCCACCCTCTCCGCCATATATGAACAGATTTAATCGATTGAGCACTCACAGTCCAATCTTTTTTTTATTTCCAAAAGTATTTACAGATTAATGAATGATACGGTTTTTGATATTACAATATGAATTGCACCTTGGCAGTTACGTAAATTGAGTTACGTAAATGTAGAGAGAATTCATGTTAAATTGGTGATCAAACAAATAGGAGATGCGAAACATGACAAATTCATTATAACAAACATTAAATAAACAAATAGCAAGTTGGACATTACCATACCTTAAGTTACACAATTATCATTGGTACGTAAGAGGACCACAGTTTTTTACACTTCATCTTTAATTTGAGGAATTGTATACAGAATCTGCATTACATATCGATCTGATTGCTGAGAGGCTTTTGGACATTGGCGGAAAGCTAATAGCGACTATGGAAGGTTATATGGAGCTTTCAAATTTCACTGAAGCTAAAAGGGTGAAATTGCAAAAGAAAGGGTAGCATCAATTGTTTATGACTTTGCAGTCATTGTAATTGAACTTAAAGCCGGGATGCTGATTGCTCAAACACTGAACGATGAAACGACTTCCGAGATATTATTATTTCTGCATAGTAAATTAGAGAAACATATATGGATGCTACAATCATTTCTGGGGAAATCGCAATTCGTATACTTGGAATGAGGATATAAGGTTGAAGTTGCAATAAACTATGGTATAATGAAATTTGCTGTCTTCGTAGTTCAAGGGATAGAACGGGTCTCTCCTAAAGATCAAATGCCAGTTCGAGTCTGGCCGAGGACGTATTCATATAGTGAAGAGGACGATGAGAATTTCGCTAGTTCTATGATTAAAATTATTGGCGAATATTTTTAAAAAAATGAGTTAATATGGAAGAACATTCATGTTGCAGTATATTATTTACGATATCGACTTGGTGGTTAAATCTTTTTTCTTGAAGGAGATTCATAATTGTGCCTGCACAACCTGCTTTTGGGTCAGGAGTTCCAAAAATAATTTGAGGGATTCTAGCTTGTACGATTGCACCCGCACACATGGGACATGGTTCAAGAGTTATGTACATTCGGCAATTGAGAAGTCTCCACGACTGCAGCTTTCTACTAGCTTCTCGAATAGCTATAATTTCTGCGTGTGCTGTAGGATCATTTGAAGATTCTCTCAAGTTATATCCACGACCAATCACGATATCTTCATGAACGATGATTGCACCAATAGGTACTTCTCGAATCGCTTCAGCTTTTTCTGCTTCTAGTAACGCTTCTTTCATCCATTTGATATGGTGCTCCATGTAAATCATTCCTTTGATTTTTTATATGTTTAGATTTATCGAACAAGCATTCTTATTAACAACCTGTGGATACTTTTGTTAATAACTTTATAAATTGTGGATATGTTTATTTCGGTTTATGATAGTATACGCGTGTTACACTTATATTGTCTAGATTAAGGGTGTAATTTAAAATACAATTCGATGGGTTGCGGAGAAATAATATGGATTAATTACAGCGTGTAAAGTGACAATATAAGTTAAATATTATATAATACATCTAACATTAAGAACGCAATTCAAATACTATCTGTAGATTTATTGAGGAAGTAGTGTGTAAAAGTGGCTTTAAAAGCAGGAATTGTTGGATTACCAAATGTAGGAAAATCAACATTATTTAACGCTATCACACAAGCTGGTGCTGAGATGGCCAATTATCCCTTTTGCACAATTGAACCGAATGTAGGGGTAGTCGAAGTGCCTGATGAACGAATTAAGAAGCTATCAGAAATCGTAAACTCCAACAAATTAATTCCAACTACTTTCGAATTTGTGGATATAGCAGGTTTAGTTGAAGGAGCTAGTAAAGGTGAAGGGCTAGGAAATAAATTTCTAGCACATATACGTGAAGTTGATGCAATTGTTCACGTAGTTCGTTGTTTTGAAGATGATAATATCACACACGTTAGTGGGAATGTAGATCCAATAAAGGATATTGCAATTATAAACTTAGAACTTATTCTTTCAGATATAGAGAGTTTAGAGAAAAGGTTAGATCGCTCACGTAAGAATAGTAAAGGCGGAGATAGAAAAGTTCTTGCCGAAATACAATGTTTAGAGAGAATTAAAGAAGCATTGAATGCCGAAAAACCAGCTAGAAGTTTAGAATTCAGTGATGAAGAAAGATTACTGATTCGCGATTTGCATTTATTAACAATTAAACCAATCCTCTATGCAGCGAATGTTAGCGAAAACGAAGTTGCACATGCAGATCTTAATCCATATGTAATAAAAGTTAAAGAATATGCAAAAAATGAAGGCGCAGAAGTTGTTTCGATCAGTGCTAAGGTTGAGTCTGAAATTGCTGAACTTGATGAAGAAGAAAAAAATGTTTTTTTGAACGAGCTCGGATTAAGTGAATCAGGGTTAAATCGTTTAATCAAAGTAGCGTACAAGTTATTAGGTCTAAACACGTATTTTACAGCAGGTGTGCAAGAAGTAAGAGCATGGACGATTCGTAAAGGGACTAAAGCACCTCAAGCAGCGGGAGTCATTCACACGGATTTTGAAAGGGGATTTATTCGAGCGGAAATTGTATCTTATGGGGATTTATTTAGTGCTCGCTCGATGAATGCAGCTAAAGAAAAAGGTCAAGTGCGATTAGAAGGCAAAGAATATGTGGTTCAAGACGGCGATGTAATACACTTTCGTTTTAATGTGTAAATGAAGTGAATTAAGGAGAACTCCAATATGTTAGATAAATTACAATCAGTCATTGATCGATATGAGAAGTTAAACGAACTTCTGTGTGATCCAAATATTAGTAATGATACGAAAAAACTTCGTGAACTCTCTAAAGAACAGTCTGACATGCAAGCAAGTTATGACACGTATACTACTTATAAACAAGTCAGTGACCAACTCCAATCATCTAAGCAGTTACAGAACGAAAAGCTTGATGATGATATGCGTGAATTGGTGAAAATGGAAATCGAAGAATTAACTGAAAAAATGCAGAAATTAGAAGAAAGCTTACATCTACTGATGTTGCCAAAAGACCCAAATGATGATAAAAACGTTATTGTTGAAATCCGTGGTGCAGCAGGTGGAGATGAAGCTGCCTTATTTGCTTCTACCTTGTATCGAATGTACACGCGATATGCTGATTTGAACGGATGGAAAACAGAAATTCTAGAAGCAAGTTTAAATGATCTAGGTGGATTTAAAGAAATTATATTTATGATAACTGGCAAAGGTGCATATAGTAAATTGAAATTCGAGAGTGGAGCTCACCGAGTTCAGCGAATTCCCGTAACAGAATCAGGTGGTCGTATTCACACATCTACATCTACAGTAGTAGTTATGCCGGAAATCGAAGAATTGGATATTGTAATTAACGATTCAGATATTCGCGTGGATACGTTTTGCTCTAGTGGTGCAGGTGGGCAATCAGTAAACACAACTAAATCTGCTGTTCGTGTAACCCATATTCCGACTGGCATTGTAGCAACCTGTCAAGATGGTAAATCTCAAAATTCAAATAAAGATAAGGCACTTCAAGTGCTTCGTGCAAGGATATATGATAAATTTCATGAAGAAGAATTTGCCAAACATGCAGATGAACGTAAAAGTAAAGTAGGTACTGGTGATCGTAGTGAACGGATTCGAACTTATAATTTCCCGCAGAGTCGAGTAACTGATCATCGAATCGGATTGACTTTACATCGTTTAGAATATGTACTTGATGGTGATTTAGGGGAAATTATTTCAGCTTTAACGATTGCATCGCACACGGAACTATTAGATAAAGGAGAGCATGTGATGTGAAAACTTCATATTCTATCCGAGATGCCTTTGTAAAGGCTTCTTCTTTTTTAGCTAGTCAAGGTGTTGTCGATCACGTAAATTGTTCAGAGATATTACTTCAGCATGCACTTAGCTTTAGTCGCACAGAACTTCTACTTCATTGGAACGAAAGATTTCCTGTTGAATGTATAGATTCATGGGAAGAGCTGATTCAAAAGAAAGCATTGAGGGAGCCGGTACAATACATCACGGGTGAACAAGAATTCTATGGTTTGCCTATAAAAGTAAATCGATCAGTACTGATTCCTCGTCCCGAAACTGAACTTCTTGTAGAAGCCATAATTCATGAAGGTTCAAAGATGTTCAATCAGACAATTCCTTGTCTTGCAGATATTGGAACAGGAAGTGGTGCGATTTCGATTGCTTTGGCAAAATCTCGTCCAGAATGGCGTATTGTTGCAAGTGATATATCTTCTAATGCTTTACAAATCGCAAAGTCCAATGCGAAGTTAAACCATATCGATTCTTCTATTCGTTGGCTAGAAGGCGATCTACTCGATCCACACATTTCTGAAAATAGTCAAATCCATATTTTGGTCGCAAATCTCCCTTATATTTCACTTATTGATATGAAAACATTAGAACCCGAGGTAAGGGATTTTGAACCGAAATTGGCTCTATATGGAGGTGGCGATGGGCTTGAACTTTATAGGCGTTTGATGCGTCAGCTAAATTCTCTTCCACAAATACCGAATTTAATTGGGATAGAAGTGGGTCTTCATCAAGCCGAAATAATGAGCTCGATGCTTGAAGAAATATGTGATTGGAATGAAATTAAACTGATCACTGATCTAGCAGGAATTCAACGACACGTTATTGCTATTCGCAATTTTTCATAGTTTCATAGGTTTAGGTCTTCCGAGAATCGTCAATACTATACGTATTGATAGGTAATTGGAGGCTTAAAATGACCGCACAAAGAAAAAATTATTATTCATATGTTATATTTTCATTTTTGTTATTGTTTTCAACATGGCAGTTTCATTCCACAAATTCATCTTTGATAAGTATGAATATCCCTAATGATGCGATAAGATTGCGAATATTAGCTCATTCTGATCGTCCTCAAGATCAAAGCCTAAAACTAGCAATACGAGATGCAGTCATCACGAAAATTTCTACCTGGGTGGGTAAACTTACTCATATTAAAAAAGCCAGAGAAAAAATCCGATTACACATCTCAGAGATTGAGCAGCTAGTTGAATCATATATTCAAGCATATGGCTTTGATTATAGTTATCATGTAGAATTAGCTAGAGTTGCATTTCCTACTAAGTTCTATGGAAACTTAATGTATCCAGCAGGTATGTATGAAGCACTAAGAATCTCTATTGGGGAAGGACAAGGGAATAACTGGTGGTGCGTTCTATTTCCTCCCCTTTGCTTCGTGGATGCGATATCTGGGAAAAAGTTAAATACTTCAGCAGTGTTAGACCAAATTTCAAATAAAAATTCAACTCAATATCGCGTTGAGCAACAAGATAAAGAATCAGTATCTATAAAAAATGAAAAGATAAAGGAAAACAAGCCACGCATTCGATTTTTTTTATGGGAAAAATGTAGAAAATGGTTTAAAAGATAAATCGATCACGATGTATCCATGTCAGTTAGATTTGGATGAAAGGAGTAGAAACTTGACTCGAATTTGGAAAATACAATCAGCCAGTCTCGAAAAAGATGATATTGCTATTCAAGAAGCAGCATCGTTAATTAGAGAAGGTGGAATCATAGCATTTCCAACTGAAACGGTATACGGTCTTGGGGGAGATGCTACAAACGATGATGCTATTCAAAAAATTTTTTTGGCCAAAGGAAGACCTGCAGATAATCCACTTATCGTGCATATTGCTGAACGCAATCAACTTCATGATTTCGTAAGTGAAATCCCTGCAATATATGATCCGTTTATAGATGCGTTTTGGCCTGGCCCTTTGACATTAGTGTTTCCTTTGAAAGCGAGAAGTTTATCAAAGTTTGTTACTGCAGGATTATCTTCTGTAGGTGTCCGAATACCAAGTGATCCAGTTGCGCTTCGTTTACTTTCCTATGCAAAATGTCCAATCGCTGCTCCAAGTGCAAATCGTTCGGGCAGACCGAGTCCAACTTTAGGGGATCATGTCAGAGATGACTTAGAGGGAAGAATAGATGGCATACTCGATTGTGGTCCTACGGGTATTGGATTAGAATCGACAGTTCTTTCGTTTCAAGATAATAAACTGCACATTTTACGACCGGGCAGTGTAACGTGTGAGCTACTTAAACAAGTCAATGCGCAAATAGAAATCATTGATGGGGGAGAAAATACTGTTGTGCGAGAGACAACACCGACCTCACCTGGGATTAAATATACGCATTATGCACCTAAGGGACTACTACAACTTGTCACAGGTCCGTCAAAAAATGAAATATTTAAGTATATTTCTAGTGAATTGATTCAAGCAAAACGAAGAGGTGAAACAACAGGGGTGATGGTATTTGATGAACATGAGGTTTCCTATCAAGCCGATCTAGTTATTGATTGTGGGAGGGTTCTAGACCCTGAAACAATCGCACAAAATTTATATCATGCATTAAGACGATTCGATGAAGTGGGGATTAGTTATATTTTATCGGAAACGTGTCCAGAAACCGGCATTGGAGCTGCCGTGATGAATCGACTACGTAAAGCTTCTAATAATCGGAGTATTGATATTTCATGATGCATAATGAATGATGATTTGTATGAGGTTATAAGGAGATAAACATGGTTAATATTTTATTTGTTTGCACTGGAAATACATGTCGAAGTCCAATGGCTGAGGGTATATTCAGACAATTCATTAAACAATATTCATTAGAAATAAATGTTCGTTCTGCAGGTATACATACCACAACGGGTAATCCCATCTCACATTTATCTCGTGTTATTTTAAGTGAAGAAGGTTTTCAAGAAGCCATTTCATCTAAGTCTATTGATGAGCATGATTTGATATGGGCGGATATTATTCTTACAATGACCATTCAACACAAACAATGGATTATCCAGAATTTTCACGAAGCTTTAGAACGTACATATACACTTAAAGAATATGTAGGAGATGAGGATGGGCTAAGGCAATTCATCGAAGAAAGAGATGTCCTCATAACTAATCTTCAATTAAGGCAAACCTTGTCTCAAAAAAATCAAGATCATGAAAATCAAAGATTAATTGAATTAGAAAATCTGATCCCCTCTTCTGATGTAACAGACCCATTTGGTGGCGACATAGAAACATATCGATTGACGGCTAAAGAGATCAAGGAACTTTTAGTTAAATTGATGAATAAATTAAATAATCGAGGGGAATAAAAACTTACTATATATGCTATATGAGAAACAAGAACATGCATTTTATTCACTTTACATGAAAATCATTATGAGGTATGATTATTGCATATGAAAGACCCAATGTAACTGGCGATAAGTGGAAGAACCACAATGGAGCATTGGGAAATACAGCCGGTCGCCTGGGCACAAGAGCATCGTGAGGTTTATAGCGATCTGCTCTTTTTTATTTTAAACTGCTAATCATTCAATTACCCAAAATAACACCGGTTTGAGGAGGTTTTCTTGATCTATGATTATTGCATTAGGTTCTGATCATGCAGGTTATCGTCTAAAAGACATACTTAAAGTGTATATTGAATCTCTAGGTCATGAAGTTACAGACGTTGGCTGTCATTGTGAAGACTCGGTTGACTACCCAGATTACGCATTTGAAGTATGTAATAAAGTGATTAAAGGTGAAGTTGAAAGAGGAATATTGATTTGTGGTACAGGGATAGGGATGTCTATTGCTGCAAATAAAATACCTGGCATTCGATGTGGCCTCGTTCATGATATGTTCTCGGCAGGCCTAACTAGAGAACACAATAACACAAATGTTCTTGCCATGGGTGAACGAGTCATAGGCCCTGGTATTGCCCAGGAAATAGTGAAGATCTGGTTAGACACATCTTTCTCTGGTGGAGTTCGTCATAGTAATCGAATACAAAAAATTAACGAGATCGAAAGTCGGTATATCCCGCAATCATAGGAGGAATCTGGTTTGCAGACTTTGGGTACATCATTAATTTACCAATCGGTTGAAGCTAATCTTCTGTCTGTGGTTCATGGAGGATGGATTCAAAAAGGGCAAATTATGGTTATAGGTGTCAGCACGAGTGAAGTAATAGGCGAACCAATAGGGACTTCTGGAACAACACAAATCGCGAAGCCGGTTTTCGAAGCTATACAACACATTTCGGAAGAGTTCGGGTTTTTTGTAGCATATCAATGCTGCGAACACTTGAATCGCGCACTGGTTATTAGCACAGAGATGATAAACGCTTATGGCACATTAGAACAAGTTTCCGTAATTCCCATTAACCAGGCTGGCGGTTCTATGGCTACTTACGCTTATCATCATATCGATAAACCGGTAATTGTAGAGACGATCCAAGCACATGCAGGAATGGATATCGGAGGAACTTTGATAGGGATGCATTTACGTCGAGTTGCAGTACCTTTGCGTCCACCATTCAGAAAAATAGGACAAGCACATGTGACGATGGCTTATACTAGACCCAAACTTATTGGTGGAGCTAGAGCCGTATACACTCAGGAATCAGAAGTAAATCAAAAGCTCATATAAATGATGTCAAAGAAAAGGAGTTTTGTTGATGAAACATGTGTTGAATAAACAAGATCAAGCAGTCATAGAAGCGATGAATCTTGAATTAAGACGGCAACAGAATAATATAGAGTTGATTGCTTCAGAAAACTTTGTTAGTCCTGCAGTTCTTCATGTAGTTGGTTCAGTACTGACAAATAAATATGCAGAAGGATATCCAGGGAAAAGATATTATGGTGGTTGTGAGCATGTTGATATTGTAGAAAGTCTTGCTCGGGATCGTGCTAAGCAACTCTTTGGTGCTGAGCATGCAAATGTTCAACCGCACTCTGGTGCACAAGCGAACATGGCTGTCTATTTGGCAGCACTCACTCAAGGCGATACGGTATTGGGAATGAATTTAGCGCATGGTGGTCATTTAACTCACGGAAGTCCAGTAAATGCATCGGGTATATTATATAATTTTGTACCCTATGGTGTAAGCGAAAAAGATTTTTTGATTGACTATAATGAAGTGAGAAAGCTTGCTTTCAAACATAAGCCTCGGATGATTGTAGCTGGAGCTAGTGCATATCCGCGTATGATTGATTTTCAGACTTTAGGCGAAATAGCAAATGATGTGGGTGCATTATTTTTTGTGGATATGGCACATATTGCAGGGCTTATCGCATCGGGTTTACATCCAAACCCGGTTCCATATGCTCATTTTGTCACGACAACAACACATAAGACGTTGCGCGGACCTCGAGGAGGAATGATTTTATGTCGAAGCGCATGGGCGGCTTCGATTGATAAAGCTGTATTTCCTGGTACTCAAGGCGGACCTCTGATGCATGTTATCGCAGGAAAAGCTATTGCTTTTGGGGAAGCATTACAACCGGAATTCAATAAATACTCTTTACAAGTAATCCAAAACGCAAAATCGATGGCTACAACATTAACTGACGAAGGAATCTCATTGGTTACGGGTGGAACAGATAATCACCTCATATTAATTGATTTACGCAATCTCACTTTGAGTGGTAAAGATGCAGAACATATGTTAGACAAGATAGGCATTACTGTTAACAAAAACGCAATTCCCTTTGATCCGACAAGCCCTTTCGTTACAAGTGGGATAAGAATTGGTACGCCTGCAGTTACATCAAGAGGCATGAATGAAGAAGATATGAGGATTATTGCACAAATCATCGCGATGACTTTAAAAAATCCAATAAATGAAAAAATTCATCAAGAAGCTCGCATGATGGTGAAGGATCTAACATCACGCTATCCTCTGTATGAAGATATCATTTACGAATAAACATAAGCAGCATCAAGCAAAATCGACCTAAAGAGTCGATTTTTTTGTGAAAACAAACATGAACTCATATTTTCACTCAATTAATTTGTGTTATAATAAATAAACTTAGAAGGCCTAAAGTTAATGAATCATCAGAATGGAGGTGTAGTGTGGGCAAGATTGTTACTTGCGATCATCCGGTTTTACAACATAAACTTACTCTCATAAGAGATGCGAACACAAGCACAAGTGAATTTCGAACATTTGTCACAGAAACGTCAATGTTAATGACATATGAAATGGCTAAAGAGTTCGTATTACTAAGCAAACCATTAACAACACCAGTTGCACAGACAACGGGTTATCGATTACAGAACCAAAACATTGTGCTCGTACCTATTCTTAGAGCTGGCCTAGGCATGGTTGAAGGAATTCTGAAATTATTGCCAGATGCTAGAATCGGACATATCGGTATGATCAGAGATCACCAAACATTGGAGTCCAATCTGTATGTGGTAAAGCTGCCTCGGAATATTCAAGACAGTTTCGTTATTGTAGCAGATCCTATGTTAGCAACGGGTGGTTCTGCAAATAATGCTTTAAACGTGCTAAAACAAGCAGGGTGTCAATCTATCAAATTAATGTGTCTTATTGCTTCACCAGAGGGTATACAGTGTATTAAAGAGGCTCACCCTGATGTAGATATATATCTGCTAGGCATTGATGAATATTTGGATGAACAAGGTTATATTATTCCTGGACTTGGAGATGCAGGAGATCGATTATATGGTACAGAAGACTAGTGAGCGTAGATCACATGAAGAAAATGGGTGAAAAAATGAAGAAGATCAAAGTAATGAGTATATTTGGCACAAGACCAGAAGCAATTAAAATGTCCCCTCTCATTCTAGAGTTACAGAAGTATACTGAAGAAATCGAATCTATTGTATGTGTTACGGCGCAGCATCGTGAAATGCTAGATCAAGTGGTGAATACTTTTCAAATCAAGCCAGATTACGACTTGGACATTATGAAAGAACGTCAAACGTTAATAGAGATTACAATAAGGGTATTGCAAGGACTCGATCGAATATGTAAGGAAAACAAACCGGATTTAATTTTGGTGCATGGAGATACACTGACTACATTTGTAGCAAGTTATGTAGCGTTCATGAATCAAATTAAAGTAGGACATGTTGAAGCGGGACTCCGAACATGGAATAAACAGTCTCCATTTCCTGAAGAAATGAATAGACAATTAACTGGAGTCATTGCTGATTTACATTTTGCCCCCACAGTACTTTCTGCTAATAATTTAAGAAAAGAAAACAAGGTTGAGTCATCCATCTATGTGACGGGAAATACAGTAACCGATGTTTTTCAATACACGGTCAAATCAGAGTTTAAACACTCCGTACTAGATTGGGCCAAAGGGAAACGTCTCATTCTAATGACAGTTCATCGTCGTGAAGCACAAGGAGAGCCCCACCGTCAGATTTTCAGAGCAGTTCGGAGACTTGCTGATGAATTTGAAGATATTGCTGTAGTATTTCCTGTTCATCCCAATCCTATTGTTAAAGAACCTGCATTCGAAATCATGGGAGATCACCCAAGGATTAAACTGATTGAACCGTTAGATGTCTTCGATTTTCATAACTTTTACCCACACACGCATCTCATTTTAACTGATTCTGGGGGATTACAAGAAGAAGCACCATCATTTGGTGTACCTGTATTTGTTTTGCGTGAAACAACTGAACGGCCTGAAGGCATAGAAAGTAGGACATTAGAGCTTGTTGGAATGAATGAACAGCACATATTCGAAAGAGCTCAAACTATTTTAACAGACAAGTCACTTTATAACTTAATGAGCACAGCATCAAATCCTTATGGTGATGGGAAAGCCTCTGAACGCATCGTGCAAGCAATTCTTCATCATTTTGAGCGAAGAAATCATCGACCAGAACCATTCAATTCTTGACAAATTGATGACAAAATCACAGTATGCATGCATGTCAAATAATCGTAAAGTAAAGTAAATCGAAGTAAATCGAAGCATATAGAACGTATTCTAACTATATCTCATGAATATTCGGATTATTGACAAACCTTGATCTCCTTAGATACAATGAAATAGGTAAATTAGGAGGACATCCATGAAACCATCTGATTCGAATAGTCCTTGGAAAGGTCTTGCCTTAACTAGTGCAATTGGAATTGACCTAGTTATTTGTCTAGGAATAGGCTATTGGATTGGTAATTGGTTTAGCGAATATTTCATTGATTCCTCTTTCTGGGTTCTTGGCGGCTTATTGTTTGGACTTTTGCTTTCAATACTCAGTATATACCCACTAGTAAAATTATACGGAGGGCTCAAATGATCGAATTTTCTGCCCACATTAAATCGATTCAAACGATGTTTATGTTTTTCTTGTCATTTTGTTTAGTGTGTTGGGCCTTAATTATTGATTATAGAGTTTATTTTAGTGGTCTGATGGTTGGGGCTACGGTAAGTCTGATTAATGCTCGATATTTGGCTTGGAAAATAAACAAACTAACTGACTCTACGCTGAATATCAAAAAAACTTCATTGCTTAATTTAGGGTTTCTAACTCGAGCTGCAATCGTAACGATTGCAGGGCTAATCGCTATTAAATATAATCAATTCGTTAGTTTGCC
>CAMCVV010000046.1 GCA_945881905.1 Paenibacillus alvei | reverse complement strand
ACTAGTAAAACTAAGTATTAAGATATTATTTTGCCACTCTAACATTATACATTGACAGAATATCAACGTAAAGGTTTATTTTACGTTTAGCATCCCAACATACAAGTTTTATAAATGTCTTTCTATTAAAGCTAAACGCACTATCGATTTAAAAGTTGCGATTGTTTAAGGATTAAATGAAAAATATATGGATCGCTTTTTAATTCACTTGCTAAACCGCTCCGGTTCAACGGTCTTTCCTGTGATCTTTTGAATAATCCTTAGAACTGGCTTTCGTTTTTTGCTAATAATGCCAATCATTTCAGCACCTAGAGTTAATGATGCAAATAGTGTGAATATGATCATTATCCATCCCCACAATATATTTTGCGACATTAATATAGAGCTAATGACTGCACTTGACCCAAATACGAGTGATAAACCATAAATGATAAATACTGTTTTACGATGACTGAAGCCCAATTGCAATAAACAATGGTGCAAATGGCTTTTGTCTGGAGCCGAAATAGGGGCTTTATTTATATAGCGTCTTAAAATAGCGAAGAAGGTATCTGATAAAGGAACTCCTAATATCATGATAGGAATTAATAATGATACTACCGTTGCTTGCTTAAATCCCATAATGGATAAGGCTGCTAAAGCAAACCCGAGAAACAGTGACCCTGAATCACCCATAAATATTTGCGCGGGATGCATATTATAGAATAGAAACCCAATAATGCTTCCTAAGAGGATGACGCTTATCAGTAACACAGTCACATTGGGTACCAAAATAGCTAAAATAAGTATCGTTAATGTAGCAATAGCTGAAACACCTGCTGATAAACCATCTAATCCGTCAATTAAATTAATCGAATTCGTAACCCCGATGATCCAAAATATCGTTAGTGGAATACTCAACCATCCGATCGAGATCATATTCGAACCAAAGGGGATATTAACGAGATCAATCGTTAGCCCAAAGTAAACTAGAATGCTTGCAGCAATTAATTGCCCCAATAACTTCCACTTAGCCGTCAAATGAAAGATATCATCCATTACACCTGTGACAACAATTACGAAGCTTCCGAGTAGAAGTCCTAGAAGTGGTTTTGAATGTGATGGGTCGATCGCAGGTGACACAATAAAATATGCGCCAATGAATGAAATGAATATAGCTACTCCGCCTAAACGTGGCATGATTCTTGTGTGAACTTTGCGATAATCCGGTTCATCAATAGCACCAATCAAGAAAGCCAATTTCTTCACCAATGGTGTAAGGAGTAATGCCATCGAACAGGATGCAATGAATCCAAATATATATAAACCTTGCATTTTAGTCTTTACCGCCTTTCGATATTTCAATGACAATGATTTAACATGTTTAATGATGATTGTAGTGTTGGTATGGATTTTTTTTCTCGGTATAAGTTCGTATGATGAAATTCGGTAAAGCAAACATTCTTTTATAACGTCGAGGCTCTTGGAGTAATCGGAAAAGCCATTCCAATCGAAGTTGTCTCCATATGAACGGCGCCCGCTTTAACTTGCCTGCAATCACATCAAAGCTTCCGCCAACCCCTATCATTACAGGTACATTCAATAGTTCTTTATTAGCAGCAATCCATTTCTCTTGCTTATCTGCTGATCTTGCTACAAATAATAGATGAGGTTGAGCGTTTCGGATGTCTTGAATAATACGATGATCTTCATGTTCATCAAAATATCCATGTTGGACCCCGACAATTCGAATGGATGAATATTTCATCTGCAATTGTCTTGCTGCATTTTCGGCAATTTCCTTTGTTGCGCCTAATAAATATACTTTCCACTCTTTCAAGTTGCCGACTTGCAAGAGTTCATGTAATAGGTCAAAGCCTGCTACTCGCTCTGATACAGGATCCTGTAAATACTTGGAAGCCCATACGAGGCCCGCTCCATCTGGAACGATCAACTCTGCTTGTTGCATAATCTCCATTAAATCTGGATCTTCTAACGCAGACATGATCATGATCGGATTTGCAGTAATCACTTGAATCGTTTGTGAAGATGCGATTGCTTGCGTTAAGTATGCTATAGTTTCCACCATAGACATCTTCGACAATTGAATCCCAAATATGTGTGAAGTGGGATATGGTTTGAATTGATCATTACGTGAAGGTGACTGTAGATGTTTAGGTATCATAGGTTCTTTATCCTTTTAACGCCATTTTATCATATAAGTCGCGATAATAGCTTGATATCATCTTAGACGGCAATTGAGCAGTTTGTTTAAGTTCATTGATAACATCTTGTTTGGCATCTACCCACTTTTCTCGATGATTCATGAGCTGAACAATATCTTCATAAACCAAGTTTACATCAAATGTTGCTGTCGAGGAAGAAGGCTTCATGTGCAATCTGTCAAGAAACTGATCTATCTTGGGGTCATAGGAAATACCTACCATAGGTATATGCTGAGTCGCCGCATAAATTAACGAATGAAGCCTCATGCCGATTATAACATCACATTCTGATACTTGTTTAAGCATTTCTAATGGATCTGTGAATTCTTTTACCACAACGATCGATGTGTGATACTGTTCAGGGATTCTCGATATAACATATTCCGAAGCTTTGAAGTCTACATGATAATGAAAGGGAAGAAATCTAATGCGAACAGATTCAGATATAACCAACATGAGTAGCGTTTGTGCTAGAGCATCAAGTTCTGAACGATCTTTGTTCCAAAAACGAACAGATACTCCAATGGTATATGTTTTTTCTTCACGAGTATCATTAATTAGTCGATATGGCTTAGATGCACAACTTGCTAAACCCATAACCGGATCAGAAACCACATGTATACTATTATTGGGTAACCCTATGGCACACAGTAGGCTCTTGGATTCTTCATCCCTTACAGTTAGTAGTTGACTGCCTCCCAAAGTTTTTCGTATGAAAGGATAGAACTTGCATTGATGAATAGGCCCCACACCTTGCCCATAAATGAAAGTAGGCTTTCCTAACCATTGAGCTAATTTTATGATGCTCAAATAGTATGGAATCGTCCTCCAACTTGTTGCATCTTGTAAGAGGCTACCCCCTCCACTAATTAATCCATCCGATAATGCTATTGCTCTCATAATCTCTAATAATTTCATCCGGTGAACGGATTTAACGCCATACATTTTTGCAGTTAACTCGGGATTGCTTGATAAGATGACAGGATCATATCGAATTCCTTCCCGATCACCTTGCTCTTGTAATGCAAGCAAAATCGATAATAATACGGCTTCATCTCCGCAATTACTATAGCCGTAGTAACCGGATATGACTATTTTAACAGTATCGACCATCTTTTCCAACCCCTAGTACACAATTCCCATGCGACAATTATAATTACGCCTAACAAAGTACCGATCCATAAACCATGGAATACACGAACGGCGGATATTGTTAAAGGTGTGTGGATATGCGCAAAAGTATCTATGATAGATAATTGACCAATCACACCAATCAACCCACATGTGATTACATATATAGTACGCTTGTACTTAATGGACAAATATGCGCCGATGATAAAAATCGGATGAGAAATTAAGAACTCTTTTGTCCTAGGACGTGTCCCTAAAGTTTCTTCTAGATACGATCTAAATATTAATTCTAGACTCGAGGCTTGCCCTTCGTTACCTGTTCGACTTAAATAAAAATTCACGATCAATACTGTTACTGTAAACCCTAAGATCATCATTACACTCGTAGGTGTTTGCAAAATTCGATTTAAAAATTTCCACTTTTTAGTGTTTGCTATATGTTCATTGGTCCACAGTAAATATAACCCTACGATAACCATAGGCGCAATATGCAACGCATTTACACCTCTAAATTGTTGTAAAACAACAAGAAAGCTGATGTGATTCAGCAAGGCAATTACAAATAATACGCCTATTAATGATATCATTGTAGCTCTACTAAGTTGCCAAAGTGAATTTATCACTGGTGATACTTTGGAATGATTATTTCGAATAGACCGGATTGTTATGATGATAGCTAGGCTCGGTGCACATATTGCAATAACGAGTGCCATCATCTGTGGATACAAAGAGTTAACTAATTCGTGTAGGCCAAGTGCAACGAGTACGCCAAAAATAAATAAGAATAGAGATGCTTTCGGTGCAAATAATGAAAGAGTTTGAACAACTACACTAACAACGCCAAGAAGAATAAGCATGTTTAAAATACGTAAGCTTGTTAAACTAGGAAATAGGTCGAACGCTTCTGCTGGACTAAGTCTAAATCCAAGTTTTTCTACTCTTGCTATTGCCCCTATTTCACCTTCTAAGCTCGCATAGATGACGGGTAACGGATTTATGATTTCTTTAGTATCTTTGTTTTCATAAAGTTGGGCATTGATCAAAACCATTCGAATGTTTCGATCTTTAACAGCTAGTACAATCCGATCTGTTATTGTACGGATGATCTCATTTACATCTTTTCTTTTGATTTGTTCTGCAATTTTATCATTGTCTTTTTCAGTAAACGAATGTAATCGAATAATATTGAAGGATGTGTTTTTCGCTAACAAAGATACCCCTTTTTGCTCTTGCTTACTTAGTTCGATATGGGTTAGACCCATTTGGTATTTGTTAAGAAGATTTCCCATAATCACTAAATTTTGTGTGTTATTAGCGCTTATATACCCTGGTGCATCAATGCCTTCAAATACTACTCTAGTGACACCTAACTGGTGAAGCTTATTCAATAATGCATCCATTTCCTGTTCATCAAAATCACGTCGATTTGAAAGTCTGATTACAATTTGAAAGCCATGATTTTTGATCTTGTCTAGGTGAATCGGATTTGGATCGAGTGTTACAGATAATGCTTCCGTAACACTCATTTCTATCTTCAGACCCCTCTCACCGTTCACATTCCATGGTTTTGCCAGTACTCCTAATTTAAGAAAACTATCGATAATCATCGGCTCTATCTTTTCTTGAACATCTTGATTTTGATAACTTAAATAAGTAAAATTCTCGTTAAATTGCTCTACATTCGGGTCAATTGTGTACATATCTTCTGAACTTAACAAATTAATTTGCCGACTTACTTTCATTTCGTACAAAGATGACTCATATACCGCCATTGAAGTTACCTTCATGTTTTTCATCTTGATGAGCTGCTCATCGACATATTGTTGCGGATAGGTGTATTTATCTGATATTTCAAGAATATCACGATAGTCAAAAACAAATTCAACTTGATTTGCTGATTGTTCGACCTGATACCTGCTAATCATCAGCGGTAAAGTGCTTAATATTCCAATTATGATTATGACCCACACAAATTTTCGAAAGATATTATTCCATCGTAAATATTTTTGGAACAAACACTCCACTCCCTTATATTTCCTATTATTTACGGTTTTTTTGAAAATTCTTGTATATGTGATTCCTGATAATTCTAACATGATGAAGGATCTAATTCATCATGTTAATCACATATTTAGAAAAAATATCTAAATGTGAGTTTGCAGCCTCCTGCGTTTCATCTTTCACTGCAAAATAGAATTTAATTTTGGGCTCAGTGCCTGATGGACGTAAGCAGAACCATGATTCGTCTGCTAATTTATATTTGAGTACATTTTCTTGTGGTAATCCATGGATTCCCAAACCGTAATCTTCTATTGCTATGACATCAACGCCATTTATTTTATTTATCGGATTAAATCTCCACGTATCCATCATTTTTTTGATTTTCTCGACTCCATCTTTACCCTTCAATGTTTTAGACTCTTGTTTTTCCATATAATATCCGAATCGTGTGTAAAGCTCTTGCAAAACACTTAACAGGGATTTCCCTTGTTTTTTATAATAAGCAGCTGCTTCACATATGAGCATAGATGCGAGAACTGCATCTTTATCTCGTGCATAATTCCCTGCTAAATAACCGTGGCTTTCTTCGTACCCAAATATGAATGTGGACCCTTTCTCTTTTTCGAATTGTGTCATCTTCTCAGCAATATACTTGAAACCTGTTAATGTGTTTATTGTTTCGATACCGAATTGAGTTGCGATCGTCTTTCCAAATTCACTGGTAACAATGGTTTTTATCACAACACCATCTTGAGGTAACTCCCCTTTTTCTTTCAAACTAGATAATAGATAGTATAAAATAAGGGCACCTATTTGGTTTCCACTTAAGACTACATGTTGTCCTAATTTGTCTGTAACTACTGCACCCATGCGATCGCAATCAGGGTCAGTGCCTATAATGATATCTGCATCTATATGTTTAGCTTGTGCCATCGCAAGCACAAAAGCTTCTTTTTCTTCAGGATTAGGGGATCTTACAGTGGAAAATTGCGCATCGGGTAATTCTTGTTCAGCAACAATATGAACATGATTAAATCCAATACCTTTTAATGCTTGCCTAACCAATAGATTACCTGCTCCATGTAAAGGCGTATATACAATGTGAAGATCGGATGCGATATGTTTAATGAGTTCCTGACGAGGACTGCAACGGATGACTTCCTGGATATACGCTTGATCGAGTTCATGATTTATCCACTTGAACAATCCATTTGATTCAGCGGTTTCACGGGATATTCGTTTTACTTCTTCGAAATTCTGTATCTCTTGAACTTTTTCTATCACTACTGCAGCATCGTGTGTTACAAGTTGTCCGCCATCTGCACCATACACTTTAAAGCCATTATACTCAGGAGGGTTATGACTTGCTGTAATCACGATCCCCGCACTAGCTTTTAGATATCTCACAGCAAATGATAGTTCAGGTGTAGGTCTCAACTCTGTAAACAGATACGCTTTGATTCCGTTCCCTGCACATACAAGTGCAGCTTCCAGTGCAAATTCCGGTGACATGTTTCGCGAATCATACGCAATGACAATGGAGGGATCTTCCACAGAATTCTCTTGGATAAAAGAAGCTAATCCTTGGCTTGCGCGAGCAATTGTATAGATATTCATTCGATTTGTTCCTGCTCCTATAATTCCTCGAAGACCACCTGTTCCAAATTCTAAATCTTTGTAAAAACGGTCTTCGCGCTCTGCAGGTTCATTTTGTATGTGTCTTAGTTCTTCTTTTGTATATTCATTCACAAGTGGATCATTCATCCAAAGGTGAAACAGTTTATTCACACGTTCTGTAGTCATAGAGGTTTTGTCTCCTTCATGATGTTATTTATTACCTATGGCAAACATTAATTCACCTTCTGCTACGATGCGATCTCCCACCTTAGCTGTTCCGTAAGATTTAACGATCGTACCTTTGATACGATGGATGACTGTCTCTAGATAAAGTGTATCTCCAGGTACAACTTGTTGACGGAAACGAAAATTATCTATCCCCGCAAAAAAACCTAATTTCCCGCGGTATTCATCTGCCATGAGAATAGCTACAGCTCCGACTTGTGCCAATGCTTCAGCAATAAGAACTCCCGGCATTACAGGATAGCTGGGGAAATGACCCTTAAAAAAGGGGTCATTGATCGTCACATTCTTATAACCCAATGCTCTCACTCCCACTTCAACTTCTATGATTCGATCAACATACAGAAACGGATAACGATGTGGAATGATTTCCTGTATCTGTTGAATATTTAACATTGTATTTACTCCTTCGCGATACAGCATAAGATTTTAAACAATGTACATACTATACATATCGTTCATGATCTGCAGACATGAAGTTGATATAAGAGGACCTATGACGTTCCCATTCGTTGGAAAACTTCGTAGGTTCATACTGGTACATCAATGTTACGCTTTACGATGGTTACGGTTGAGTTTAGAAATTTCTATTAAATATAATATAGATGTGATAAACGATAATATAATGACTACCCATAAATATGGAATAGCAATCGATATTTCCCAAAAAATCAATAATATTGCGAGATAATAAAGAACGGTTGTTAGCTTACCCCTGAAATTCGCAGGAACATGTTTTTTGCCTATGATGTGAAATAGTGCACTCCCTGTAATCATACCGGTTTCCCTCACAAAAACAGCTAATGCGGCTTGCCACGGAATTAAGCCAGCAATTAATAGAGAAACGATTACAGCTAGCATCATTGATTTATCCGCTAAAGGATCTAACATTTCCCCTAGCTGTGAAACTTTCCCTTGTGAGCGAGCTAAGTAACCGTCCAAGATATCCGTTAATCCCGCAATAAGTAAAACGACTAACGCCATTTTTTGATCAACATAAAAAAATACAATAAAATAAATTGGAATAAGAATAAATCTGCTTAGAGTTAGTATGTTAGGTGCATTCAATGTACGATCTCCTATTTGCTCATTCGAACAAAGATTTGATTAGCGTTCATGATTAATATACGAACGAATTAAACTTAATTATACATTGCAAACAACAAAAATAAAACTCCCTTCGTACGGAGTTGTATTATTTCTGTAATACAAGATTAATCAGGTGCTTCCACGTCTCTAATTCGTTCATATCTGATGCCGATTGGCCACCAAGTTTTACATAGCCGATCCATAATCCTAAGATAATAAATACAATGAATAGGACGGGTACACGAAAGTACTTTAAAATATGTAAAATTAAAGATAACCTTCTACGTTTCGTTTTTGTTTTAGCTTGTTCCTCTGTAGACAAAATAAGTTCCCTCGCTTTTTAACAATTCACTCATGTAGCAATTCTAATTATCGTCTTGATACTTTATCCATGTTATCGAGCATAATCCCTGTTCCCTTGACAACACAATGCATAGGATCTTCGGCAATGAGCACTGCTACTTTCAATTCATCTGATAGAAGTTGATCTAAGCCATCGAGTAATGCTCCCCCTCCTGTAAGGATAACACCTCTGTCAATAATATCTGCAGATAGTTCAGGTGGAGTTAATTCTAATACACTCTTTGCCCCGGCAACAATAGCTGATACTGGATCCCATAAAGCTTCTTGAATTTCATTAGAATGAACTGTTATGGTTAGTGGCAGACCTGAAACCATATCTCTTCCACGCACATCCATGTATTCATTTCGACTACCTGAATACACAGTACCAATTCTTATTTTAATATCCTCGCTCATTCTCTCGCCAATAATCATTTTATATTTATTTTTTATATATTTCGAAATTGCTAAATCAAAAGTGTCTCCTGCTACTTTTATGGATGATGATGTAACAATATCACCCATTGAAAGTATCGCGATATCTGTCGTGCCTCCACCAATATCTAATACCATGTTTCCACTTGGTTGATAGATATCCATACCCGCTCCAATTGCTGCTGCTTTGGGTTCTTCTTCCAAATATACTTCTTTAGCCCCACTACGTTCAGCAGCTTCACGAATCGCTTTTTTCTCAACTGAAGTGATTTTTGTAGGTGCGCAAATTAAAATCCTTGGATGTGAATACCATTTCTTTCCACCTACTTTGGTAATAAAGTACCTTAACATTATCTCGGTAATATCAAAATCAGCTATGACACCATCTCGTAATGGACGAATGGCAATAATATTTCCAGGAGTGCGCCCAATCATTCTGCGCGCTTCTTCCCCAACTGCCAATACTCTTTTCGTGTCTCTTTCAATCGCTACGACTGAAGGTTCATCTAAAACTACGCCTTGACCTTTGATATGAATGAGTACATTAGCTGTTCCTAGATCTATTCCAATGTCTTTACTAAACATACCGAGATTTCCTCCCTTGCTGTAACGTTTATTTACCAGTTCAGCTTAAGCGAATAACTTTGCGCCATCAAATTAAGGTTTGTTTACTTTAACACAATTCGCTGAATATCTATCAAATCCTTTTTTTAAAAATATAATTTTCGACATGTTTATTCCCCCTTATCCTGCTTTTGAAAACACCTTACCTTAGTATGACTACGAGTTCTTCAGGATGGTATACGGACCTGTTTTGTCGATATTTGATTTTTGTTGCTTCCCCGCCTCTTAGATGTCTAATTGATTTATGATAATCTAAAATATGTTTAACTTGATTTGCAAGATCTGGATTGATTTCTGGAAGGCGTTCTGTTAAATCTTTGTGCACTGTGCTTTTGGACACACCAAATTCTTTTGCGATAGTTCGAACTGTTTGTTTGGTTTCGATGATGCAAATGCCAATCTTTAGTGTCCGCTCTTTAATATAATCGTGCACTCCTCTCGCCTCCTTACTCCATTTCATTTGGTACATTATATGAAGGGATGGCCTATATATTCTAATATACAAAATAAGATTTCCAAATCTCCAGTGGTAATAACATAGTAAAAGAGCCTTTGGATGACACCAAATGCTCTTTTACTATGTTATTTGATATGAGTCGTTTTATTTCAAGGTTGATTCTGGATTAAGCGCTGTTCCTCCTTCTAATTCACGAATTTCAAAATGAAGATGCACACCTTGGGGTTTTTCAAGTTCATTGCGTCCAGCCCTCGCTATTACTTCACCTTTTTTTACAATATCATGCTTGCTAACTTTAATATCTGTTATGCTTTTATAGATCGATACGTATCCATTGCTATGAGTGATTTCAACAAATTGACCAACTACCGGATGATTTTCAATCGCACTTACTTTGCCATCTTGGACAGCTTTCACATCAAAACTTTGCCCTTGCTTGTCTCTAAAATCTATTCCTGCATGGGGAGTCAGAATATCTTTGTATTCCATCATAGCAGCTTGTCTTGATTCATGAGAAGCATGACTGTCATAAAATGGTGTGACCATTGTGATACGTTCATTATCATCTACTGGCCAGCCCATAGTTTCAGAATTTGACATTACTGGAACCGCATCATGAATGATGGTTTTTTTGTATTCCATCATTTGATCTGTTGCTGTTGTAGGCAATGCTTCCACCTTCATGTTTTTCAAACTGTCATTTTGAAATACCCACATGACACCTAGGATCATTGTGGCTACTACGACATAGACTGCAGGAAATATCCATTTCCGTTTAAGCAATCTCTTCCATGGAGATTGAATGATGCTTGCCCCATGTTTTGTATTTGGAGTTTCTGCATCATTTGCTTCATTCTTCATTTCATGCATGGTTATCACCTCAATAACCATTGTTTACACATTTTCCTGATTTATACCCTTTTAGTTTACTGAGTATGTTTATCCTGCATTCACTACATGAGATAAAATATTTGATGCTTTACCGATCGTTATTCCAGAATAATAGTAGGATAAGATTTCTAAAGCTGTTTTACCTTCTTTGGCCATAGCATTTGCACCATATTGACTCATTCCAACACCATGACCAAAACCGTATGTTGTAACTTTCAGTTCATTTTTTGACCATTCCCAATCAAAGTGTGTCGATGCAAGCCCCAAATGATCTCTGATTTCACGCCCGCTAAATATTTTCCCGCCTATTTTTATTTTTGTAATTCGATTCCCTCTTGAGCGTTCTATAACCTGTATCCCTAATTCATGATTTGTGTCGTGATGAATATGAGACAGTCCTAATTTATGTATAAGGTCCTCCTCCATGAATTTATACATCGATTTATATCTAGGTGAGCTGTGCTGATCCCAATGGCTTTTTACGCTTCGCAAATAGGGATACGCTTTGATCCAATATTCTTCTGAGTTTTCTGTGTATCCATTACTTGTCGAGAAATATACAGCATGAATCGGTTTTTTATCAAATAATAATATTTGGTCTTCTGTTTCATAAATCGCTTTTTCAATTATACCTTGATATTTTTGTAAATGAACATTTTCCCATCTCTCCTTGAGTTCGTTCTGATTGATATATGCTTGATGTGCTGTAGTGTCTGTAATTATTTTTTCATCATTTTGAGGACCTCTTAGTTCTTTTTCATTTAGTTTTTGAACAATATATGTTCTGGCAGCTATGGCTTGCGCTTTTAATGCTTCTAATTCAAACTCCATTGGCATCTCCGCCACGAGCACGCCTTTTACATACGTTTCCAGAGGAATCGTTTCGATAATTTTTTGTTTATGAAGGTACACGGATACGAGGCAAGGAAATTCAGGTTTCTTAATTTTCTCCACTTGTGATAGATATCTGTTCTCATTTACTTCAATTGGTATTATTTCCTGTGTATGTTTTGTGACCATTATCCAGGTTATCCATATGCTTAGACTCATGATTAACCATACCCACACTATCCATGAAATCAAACATAACATTATACCTTTTTTGTTTGATTTTACTTTTGTGAAGTTCATTTTCATCCCCCAATAGCTTACACTATTCCCATTTTTAACATGCATAAATCTGTATTTTAACTTATATTATGAATGTATCCTCTCTTATAGAACTTCACCTCTGCTTATTTCATATTTACCAAATAAACACAAAAAAACTGCTTCAAGTTAATTGAGAGCAGTTTCTATCTCCATTTATTTTTAATAGAGCTTACCTATATCTAAGTCATACTGAGTGTTATGTCCCATTGGTTTTCTGAATCTTTATGTTCAGACAGCTGATCTCCGGATTTAATTACCGTGATATCTGCACCTAATCCCTTTAAAGTGTCTGCAAATTCTACATACCCTCGTTCGATATGGTGAATACCCGATATTTCAGTTTCCCCTTCTGCAACAAGAGAAGCTAACACAAGGGCTGCACCCGCACGAAGGTCCGTCGCTTGAACTCTGGCTCCAGATAGTTTGGTGTTCCCTTGAATAATTGCAGTTCTTCCTTCTACTTTGATAGAAGAGTTCATCCTCGAAAATTCTTCTACATGCATAAATCGATTCTCAAATACGGATTCAGTAACCACGCTCGTACCTTCAGTAATCATGAGTAATGCCATAAATTGAGATTGCATGTCTGTTGGAAAGCCAGGGTATGGTAATGTTTTTACATCTACTGATCTTAGCGTTTTTTCAACCTTAACTTGAATCCCATATTCATCTTCTCGAATACTGACGCCCATTTCTTCTAACTTTGAGATAACAGGTCTTAGATGGTCTGCTATCGCTCCCTCAATATATAGTTCACTACCCGTTATTGCAGCAGCAATCATATATGTGCCCGCTTCGATTCGATCTGGTATCACGATATGTGAAGCACCCGTTAGTTTGTCAACGCCTTCAATCCTTATAACCCCTGTGCCAGCACCTTTTACGATTGCACCCATGGCATTTAGAAAGTTAGCTAAATCAACTATTTCAGGCTCCATCGCTGCATTTTCAATAATTGTTGTTCCTTGTGCTAACGTCGCAGCCATCATGATGTTCTCTGTTGCTCCAACACTTGCCACGTCAAGATAGATTTTCGCACCATGTAACCTACCTTGAACCTTAGCTTCAATAAATCCATGGTCGATATAAATTTTTGCCCCCATGGCTTCAAAACCTTTTAGATGTTGATCAATTGGTCTTGTACCTATTGCACATCCACCAGGAAGAGAAATTCTTGCATAACCTAACCTAGCAAGTAAAGGCCCCATCACAAGAAAAGACGCTCTCATCTTTCGTACTAGTTCATAGTTCGCTTCGCAATTGATGATACGTTGAGCATTAATCTTTATCGTATTTAGCTCGAAATGAACGGAAATTCCTAAACTTTCTAAAACTTGATTCATTACAAGCACATCATCAAGCAAAGGCGCTTCTTGAATGGTACTGTTACCTTCTGAAGATAGGATCGAAGCTGCAATTATCGGTAATACTGCGTTTTTTGCTCCGTTTATCTTCACTTTACCAGACAACTTCAGACCTCCGCGGACGATCCATTTGCTCATCCTAGTCCCTCCGCTTTACATTATTGATATTATCAATATATTCGGTACATTCAAACACCTTCGCATCATATCACGATTTATATTTTTCGACAATAACATCTGATAACCCTTTATTTCATTTTTCACGAATAACGAATTACTTATTCCTCGAAATTCAAAAACAATTGATTTAAGTTTAATGACAAGCCCAAGTATTGAATAAGGAAGCTTCCAACTAAGTAACCTAATGCGATTGATGATAAGATATGAAGTAATTTTGCTTGTTTACTTATTGGGTGTCTCAGGAAGACTTCAAATTTAAGTTGTTGTAAGCTCCACCATGACAACGCAATACACAGAAGATATACAACAATATGCACAACCGACATATGAAACTCCTCGTCTAACTTTATTTTAACGCTTCAGTCAATAATTTTGAGAACTCCGCACGTGTCGAGGGTTGTTGTGGACGAAATGTGCGATCTTCATATCCTTGAATCCATTTATTATCGACCATTTGATTTAGAATCCCAGTACCCCAGTAAGATGAGGGTATATCTACAAAGGGAGTATCTTTAGCATAATTACCTCGTATATTTTTACTCTTTGCGATTAAGCTTACCATTTCCATACGAGTAATCAGTTGATCGGGACGAAACGTTTGATCTGAATATCCACTTACTATACCGTTCCTAACTGCTGTTGCAATATAATAGTAGGCCCAATGAGATGGATCCATATCATTAAAGTTCAAAGTTTGCTTCTCATTTAATCTTAATGCTCTTACAACCATAGAAGTGGCTTCCGCTCTTGTGATCGTTCGATCAGGCAAAAATTGATAATTGCCATAACCTACAATAATCCCTTTATTTATTAAACCTAACATGTCTTTATAAGCCCAATGGTTATGAACATCAACAAAACCATCAATAATCGGTAACGCTCTAATTTGTAATTGATAGAGTTGATTGATAAAGGTTTGATTCGATTGTAATTTTACATAGTATCTTCCATCAGGTAATTTCTCTTCAAGTGCGATCTCTTCTTCGCCAAATACATTTCTTTGAAATATAATTACATTCAGTGTGTGATCATATACTGATAAGCTGATTCTCCGATTCTTGGGAATATGACTAAGTCGTATTTTGGTTAGACTTTCTTGTGTCACCTTAAATTCAAACCAGTCTACATCTTCACTCGATTCAAATATTCCTTTGTACAGATTTGATAAACCCATTGATGTTGCTTGGTATGGTTTCTCATTTGGTTCATTCGGATCTATTAACTTCTCTGAATAATCAATCATCAAGGTGTATTCACCTCTAACTGGAAATGAGTACCCTTCATTGTTTTTCACTTGAATGAAATATTCGCCAGGGTTAACTTCAATAACAGGTGGAATTTCGTTAGAACCTTCCCCTGTGAAGTTATATGCATTACTTTTTTCTCCTTTTTTTTGTACTGAAATGACCAAGTCCATCCTCGCTGTATCTACCGAAGCCTTTAGTCTAAGTGTCCCTGGTTTTGTGATTTTCATGACGAACCAGTCTTCATCCAATAATTGGTGAAAGGTGCCTATTATTAGCTGACTACTCTCCGACAATTCATAAGCCTTATACATCCGATCATTATCTTCGTAATCATCTGAATATATATTAAGGTTTGTTTTTATTTTATATGCAGAATTTAGATTTGTGGACATGTTCATATGTTGCAACTGAACATAATTGATGCCCTTCTCAACTCTAAAACTAACATTTGGACTATCTCCTGATAATTCGTATATATCTATGAGTTCTTGATTAGAGTCATAGGTCACTAATCTCACTATTTCTTCTTTTTTAATTGTAAGATTGAGCAGTAAATTTCCGTTATACGGACTATTGATCCCGAACCAATCTTGGTCACTTTTTGAACTGAAGGTTGCTGTTATCTCAGAATCAATCGGTATGATACTCGCTCGTGTGAACATGTTGTTAGGTTCAAATCGATCATTCACATAGTTTTCAGTTAATGCAAGGTCAGCACGAACTAACCCATACCCAGTTCTCCGATCCCATCCAACAGTATCTAAATCTTGAGTTGTTTGCATCAGTAGATTCTTTATTTGTTCTGAACGCATAGCCGGGTATTTATTTAAAATTAAAGACGCCACACCTGCTACTTGTGGTGCAGCCATTGATGTGCCATTCTTATATTCATAACCTCCACCAAGTGCTGTTGTATACACTTCCCAAGGCGCTACAATATCCAATTCTGGTCCAGTATTCGATAAATAGTAGGGTTGATTGTTTAGAGTCACACCACCCACTGCAAGTACTGAGGGAAATGCTGCTGGATATTTCACTACATTTCCTTCGTTGCCCGCTGCAGCGATAATCAAAATCCCTTTTGATTCAGCATCACTTAATACTTTTGAGAAGGAATCTGTATATTTATTAAAACCTAGCGAAAGAACAATAATTTGGACTTTCTGATCGACTGCAAATTGAATTGCTTTCTGTAAAGTTATTTCATCCCCATAGCCATTATGATCTAGTGCTTTAATCGGCATAATTTTGGCTTTCGCATTTATTCCGGTTATACCGATATTATTATTTGCTGTTGCAGCAATAATCCCTGTCACGTTCGTACCATGTCCATTATCGTCCTGTGGTGGACTGCCTGGTTCAATTAAATTAATGCCAGATACCAACTGACTTTTGAGATCTGGGTGATTAAGATCAACACCTGTGTCAATAATAGCTATAACTACATCGTTGTTTTTACTCTGGATCTGTAATAAGTCTCTATCAACGCCAATTTGTTTCAAATAGTTTTGGTTGGCGTAAAAAGGATCTTCTCCTTGCAGAACTTCAGCTTGAACTTGAATGAAATTTATTGCGAACAGTCCTACTACAATTGAAAATGTGAGCCATCTATTTTTAGTCGAATTCATCATTTAAATTCCTTTGTATTTATTACTCATACTCACATTATATCATAAAAAAACCTCATTACATCAACTGTATTGAGGTTTAATGAACAGCGTATCACCTCACAAATAAATCATCAACAATTGTGAAAATATCATGAATATATGAGAGAATTGCTTGAGGAAACATACCCATCCCTACACTGACTAGAGCACAGATCCATACTGTAATTCCTAATGGATAAGGAACTTTAACTTCTCGGTTATCAAAATCAGCTCTCATGAACATTTGTCGTACGATGCTAAAATAGTAATAAAATGAAATCACACTAGAAGCAATCATCACAGCACCCAACCAATAGGTTTGGGTCTGCATCGTTCCAAGCAAGATATAAAACTTACCAAAAAAACCTCCAGTTACGGGTATCCCAGCTAAAGAAAGAATAATCAATACCATAGCTGTTGCTGTATAGGGGGCTCGGTAATATAGTCCCGCAAAACCTCTGATTTCTTGCTCTCCACTTGATCGTTCAATGATCATAAATACAGCAAAAGCTCCAATATTCATAAATAAATAAGCAATTGCATAATAAATAAATTCTGAAAAATTACCCGAATGCGTCATTGAGAAATATATTCCCAAAGGAACCAGTAAATAGCCGGCATTGGCTACTCCTGAGTATGCTAACAACCGTTTTGTATTTTTTTGATTCAATGCTAATACATTACCTATCACCATTGCAGATGCTGCTAATATCGATAATGTCAAAGTTACATCTTTGGTTAGGTTTTCTATATTCGATGTTGCTAATAAACTATAAATTACTCTAAATAGTATCGCGAATCCGGCTATCTTCGATACTACAGCCAAAAAAGCCGAAACGGGTGTATATGCCCCTTGATAAACATCAGGAGCCCAGTTATGAAATGGTGCAGCTGCAATTTTAAAACCAAAACCAGCTATGATCATAAAAAAAGATAAATAGATAAACCCTTGATAATTTTCAAAATCATTGTTAATTGCTTCTGAGATGACTGCTATGTTGGTTGAACCTGATATTCCGTACAAAAAAGACATCCCATATAAGATAATGGCTGAGGAGATTCCTCCCATAACCAGGTATTTAAACGCACTCTCATTTGAATCCCTGTTTTTCTTATTTATCGCAACAAGTAAATATGAAGTTATACTCAGTAATTCAAGCCCTACGAACAAGGTAATAAGATCGCCTGAGGATGACATAATCATTCCGCCTAAGACTGCCGGAAGTAAAAAGTAATAGTACTCCCCAAGGTTTGTAATCTCTTCTTCCTTCTCGTAACCCAGACTCATTAATATAACAAGTCCTGTACCTAGTAATAGTATCAACTTGAGTATATTACTGAAATCATCAATTCGATAACTTTGGTTCAATAATTGGATGGTTTGTTCTGGATTTAATGACATTACAACGAAAACTGCAGACACAATAATACCAATGAGAGATAACCATCCAATTATGCTTTTTTTCCAAACCTTGGGAAGGAACATGTCTACAACGGAAAGCAAAATTGCAGTAATTACCAAAGATAATTCAGGAAGGAGATATAATAAATCATTCGCATATAATCTAATCTGTTCCAAGAGTTAACCTCCCATCTTATTGGTAAAAGAATTGATAATTTGATCGAAATTCTCTACTGTTTGTTGTAGTGGATTAATGATAACTGACGGGTATACCCCAAGTAACACTATAAATGAAACTAAAGTAATCATAGGCAGAGCTTCAATAAGTCTAGCATCCTTAATCACTGGATGACCTTCAATAACGGGCCCGAATGTGATGCGAAGTATTGCTCTTAATACATAAACAGCTGTGAGAATTATCCCTATAGTACCAATGATTGTATATATCTTCATGGTTTCAAATAATCCCGCAAAAGACAAAAATTCAGCAATAAATCCGGATAAGGCTGGAAGTCCTAAAGATGCTAATCCTGCAAATAAAAGTATAGCGCTTATAAATGGTATTGTTTTTGCTAGTCCACCCAGTTGATTAAGCTCTGTTGTCTGAGTTCTTTCATATATAACTCCAACCATCAAGAACAATAATGAAGAAATTAATCCATGAGAAATCAGTTGATACACCGCACCTTGAAGACCAATCATATTGAATGAAGCCAATCCTATTAAGACAATACCCATATGACTTATACTTGAGTATGCAAGAACAAGTCTTAGATCTTTCTGAACAAAAGCGAGTATAGCTCCGTACAAGATATTAATAATACCTAGCAATGCAAGTACCCACGCCCATTGGTAAGCTTCATTTGGAAATAACAGTATGCCAAATTTAATTAGTCCAAATGCTCCCATCTTTAATAATATACCTGAGTGTATCATTACTACTGAAGGTGGAGCCTCGGCATGTACTTTCAGCATCCACGTATGAAAAGGGAATATAGGTAG
>CAMCVV010000045.1 GCA_945881905.1 Paenibacillus alvei | reverse complement strand
CAGTTCTTTATTTCTGTCCATGGCTTTCACGCTTGTTCTTCACTGCTTTACGCAGTGTTTCCCTTGCGTTCTCGCTTCAGGTCTTCGTTCCTGTGTGTTCTTTCTTTCACTCGTTGTTCAGTTTTCAAAGAGCAATGTTTGTTTCTGCTTACTCCGCCTGCTCAGAGGCGACTTTTATAATATAGCATAAATGATTGATGAGATGCAAGCGCCATAAGTTTCCAAATTTGGGTTAGTGCCCATAAATTTCGTTACTTTTCATTTATCGCTTACACACATTTTTGAAGCGAATCATAATTTATCACATATTCTTATGCGAAGTCAAGTAAGAATTATCGACTGCACCTCATGTTATGAACTAAATGACTTATTGCAGTATTCAATTCACTTCTACATACTGATAATTAAGTTCTGATTCAATGTGTTCGGGTTCATTGGAATCAACGATTTCATAAATCAATTTTTTAAGTGCTAATTTATTCAGTAACAGCGGAAGTTCAGACTTAACTTGTTGAAGATCTGGATGATTCGTTAATGAATCAATATTCCATGTACCACTTCCTGTAGCTATAATTCGAATTATGATTTTACAGCAACGCTCCATTTTGGATATTACAGAAAACTCACAAGCGAGAAGTACGAGTTGCACGCGTTGTTTGATTGTTTCTTTACTCATCGTTAACTCTTCATACAGTTTATAGACACCTGGGTTTATTATTCGAACTTGTCGCCATATCGTAATTTCAGGATGATATCCTTCTTCAATTACAACAATTCTTGCCCACTGATGCAATGCTTCGAGTATACTATTGTATGCATCAAGAATATGTTCGTTGACTAAACATTCTTTACTATGAAGGTACCTGCGCAGAAATACTGAGAATTCAATAAGTAAATGTTTTTCACGAATTTCGTTAGGAAATTCTAACATTCGATGGCAAAAACCTTCTAAGTAATTATCATGATCGATGAGAATATTTCCTTTGAGAATCCATTGAAAAAGAAATTGATGTTTCCTTGTGTCAGTTGATTTCTCAACCGAAGCAACTGAGAACCATCTTTCTTGAATACGTAAACCATCTCGAATATAATGATATGTATAGTTGTAGTACGTGTGATCATGAGTAACAATAATGAGCAGAATATCAAATCCGTCTGTGATCGATGGTAATTTCTCGGGATTTTCGAATGAACATAGACTTATAATTCGAGTGTCCTTAAGATATTTGGTCAGAAGCCATTGTTGAAGTAGTTCCATCCGGATGTTACCCTCCCTATTCTTTATTTTAATAGAAGGATATTCTCCAAAATTCGACGTTTTTCCTGCTCGGTGTTTTATAATTCTGTTCACCAATTAATCATAACTTCATCAAAGAAAGAAGGCAGTTAGATGAGAACACGCTCGAGTAAAGTGAATGAATTCAGACTCTGGGGATTATTGATGACCATGGGTGGAATGTTGTTGATGATCGTCGGATTAGCAGGAATTGTGTTTGATTGGGGGATTGCTGGACGAATTCTCGCAATCATCGCAATGATTTTGGGTTCAATTAGCTTAATCCTAAGTATGGGTATTTACTTTTGGGCAGGAATGCTGTCTACATCGGCAGAAATAGTGAAATGTCCTGAGTGCGGGAAAGCCACCAAGATTTTGGGCAAAGTAGATCGCTGTATGTTTTGTTCTACACTTCTGAGTGTAGACCTCGAACATAACCCAATCCATCAGGAAGAGAAAGTGTGATCATAGAACAGATTCAAGTTCTTGTTGTATTACCGACCATATCATAGGCTTCTCAAAACCTCTTCTCCATGATGCAATCCCAGCTAATTGATATTTGTGAATCAATTGGATTCTAGCTGTAAGTGAAACCTCATCTTCCATCCAGATTTTGATCATTTTGGAGCCTTCGGTGTATTCCATATACTGTTGTCCAGTTGCTGAATCGTACACGGGTGTAAGTGACTTATCTTTCATCAGTTTATCTATCGAGTCCATTCCCACAGCTTTTGAACTTACTTTTATTTTGCCGTCCACTTGTTGTTCTGTCCATATCCGTGTATAAAAAGGTACGCCTAAGAGGAGCTTAGAAGGAGGAAGTTGGTCTTCGTTCAATAGTCGTTTTAGTGAGTTCTCTACCCAAGCCAAAGATGCTACTGAACCCGCAACAGGACTTGATGCCCAGTGTTCGTCATAAGCCATGATGATCATATAATCGATAACCTCTATGAGTGCTGGACGATCGTAAAATAAAGACCATTGTTCACTGGTTGATTTTACAGTGACATCCATAGACACCACTAATCCTTGTTCATGCATAAAAGGTGTCAATTCGCGTACGAATTGCACGAGATTTTGCTTGTCTTTGAGATATATATTTTCAAAATCAAGATTAATTCCATCTAATTCATATAATTGTGCGTAACTTAATAATTGCTTGATCATATTCATTCTTCGAGCATAAGTTGATAATGCTTCGGAAGTCAGCTCGGGATCAAAACTATTGCTGAATAATGCCCAAATTTCATATTTACGACTTTTTGCCCATTTCACATATACCGAATCCCCTAAGTTATTCAGATTACCTTCTCCATCAGCAAGAGAGAACCATGTTGGGCTAATTACATTTAATCCTGGCATGTCCGGTATCTGAGTTGTGTCCGGGGATTTTTTGCTGAAGTATTCCCATGCTACATTGATTTTTGTGCCAAGCGGTTTCCAAGGAATATAAGACTCTTCCTGCTTCTCTAGAGGGATCAATTCTACTTCGTCTAGTTCAATATGATCTTTAGGTACATAACCAATCGTTCCCGTTGTTTGTTGAATCTGGTACCATCCAAACTCTTCATTTATAATCATAACTCGTTCATTTGGCAATAAATCAGAGATAATCGGGAATTGATCTGTATAGCTCGTTCGGATAGGTTGCGGGGTCAGAACCAGTGCTTTACCCCATTGCAAGATATCGCCTTGTTTGAATAACATGACTGCACCATTGCGATCTGACTCTCTGTGTATAATTGAGTAGATTTGAACTAATGGTTCAATAGGTATGTACATGATTCCATCAATCTTCTCTATAGGGAAGCGTAAAGTGAACGGTTGCTCATTCACCGTTGCGTTAAGTTGATTGCTTGTAAAATGAAACACCTTATTCAGTGTAGTAATAATGATGGATTCACTTTCTTGCTCATACTTCAATGAAGGGTCTATCCACTGTTGTACAAGATCGAGAGGTAACTTCAACGTTTCTTGAGCACCTCTTGCACTGACAGGGAAATATTCACCATTAAAAAATACTGGATTATCCATCAGTTGGTATTCAGCTGTGTACCGTTCAACATTTGGTTTAAGTTCAGTGAACTGCTTTGAATGGTACCAAAAAGCAAAACCTAGAGATATACACAGTATGCTTAAAGTCATGATCCATATGATCGATAGAAGATAACTTCGATCTTTTCGATGTTGTCGTGTAGGAAAATTATCCATATCCACACATCCTTTACATAAAAAACGAGCGAACATCTTCACCTAGCAAGTGATCGACCAACTCAAGATTCATGCAGACATACAATGAAGTCCAAGATGTACGAACTAATGCACAACCTGAGATGTGCATTCAAAACATAATCCATATACTTCTAAGCGATGACTTTTCACTAAAAAGTGGGTTTGTCGACTCGCGATTTCCTCTAGATCTGTTAAGGGCTTATAAGAAAAATCTTTGATGTCTCCACAATTTTCACACACTGCGTGACAATGATCAGATAAATCCGCATCGAATCGGCTTGAACCATCTCCGTACGTCAATTCGCGAATCAGCCCAGCCGCTATAAATACTTTCAAATTGTTATATACGGTAGCTACACTCATATGAGGAAATTTCTTTTCGATAGACCGAAAAATCTCATCTGCACTTGGATGATTTCTTGTATTCATTAAATATGCCAATATTGCTGTGCGCTGTGGTGTCATTCTTACCCCTGATGTTTTCAACTTCATCATTGCTTCTTCAAGGTAAAAAACCATAAGTCTCCCCGCCTGAATCAAAATAATAAGCCTACGTATGTCTATGTTTATTTTACTTGTATTTGTTAGTTTTTGTCAATTCCACACACAAGTAAATCATAAATTCACTTTACGATATAACGTAGATAATCGAATGCCTTCATATACATTGGAATCTTTCTGTGTAAATTCAAATCTTGTGTACAATGACATCGCTGGTGTGTTGTCTGCAGCAGCTGTTACACGCAAGTGTTCAATTCCTTGTTGTTTGCATACACGGATGACTTCATTCATAAGTGCACTCGCTATTCCTTGGCGAAAGTAATGTGGTTGAACAACCAAACGCGCAATCGTTACAACTTCACCTTGTTGCTCATAAGATATCGCACCTACAAGCTCTTTGCGTAGCTTTTCTTCAACATAATATCCTACAAAAACTTCCTTAGACTCCATAAGAGATGAAATTGTATCTAACACAGGAGGAATGGGGCGATAACCGATAAGTAATGCTTCTACTGTAAATGAAGCCATTTGAAGGGAAAGGAACGCTAGCGCTTCTTGATTAGAGGTGAAAGTGATCGATTGGATGGACATCACATACCTCCCTCGATAACGCTTATTTTCATTTGAGATTCAAACAAGCTTGGATTAGTCGATTCACAACACTGGGATTGGCCTTACCTTTGGTTTCTTTCATAACTTGCCCTACAAGAAAACCGATGGCTTTTTCTTTACCTGCTTTGTAATCAGCAACTGATTGAGGATTTTGGTCTACAATTTGATTCACAATGGCTTGAATTGCATGTTCATCGCTGATTTGCACGAGACCTTGCTCTTCAATGATCACTTGTGGTGGTTTTCCTGTTTCAATCATTTCTCTGAAAACCGTTTTTGCGATTTTACTTGAAATGGTTCCATTATCTATCAACCCAATCATTTCTCCGAGGTCTTTTCCTAACATATGGAGTTCTGAGCATTTCCGATCGTTGGCATGAATGTAGCCCAGTAAATCACCCATAATCCAGTTTGATACAGATTTTGCATCTTGTGTGTAACGAATACTTTCTTCAAAATAATCCGCTATTTGCTTAGAAGCTGTAATAACACTAGCATCATAACGAGGTAAGCCATAATCTAATGTATATCTCGTTTGACGTGCGTCCGGAAGTTCGGGGATGGTTTGTCGCACTGTTTCTTTCCAGTCATCACCGATATCAATGCTTACTAAATCAGGATCACTAAAATAACGATAATCATGTGCTTCTTCCTTACTACGCATTGAAATAGTTTTTCCTTGCGATTCATCATATCGTCGCGTCTCTTGGATCACTTGATCTCCAAGATCGAGAATAGCTGCTTGTCGCTCCTCTTCATATTCTAAACCTTTTTGAACACTGCGGAAGGAATTCATGTTTTTTAATTCAGCGCGCGTACCGAATTGTTGCTGATCATACGGACGTAAACTCACATTCGCATCACATCGTAATGAACCTTCTTCCATTTTCACATCTGAAACTTCGCAATACAGCATAATCGCTTTTATTTTTTCCAAAAAAACTTTCGCTTCTTCAGGTGACCTTAAATCCGGTTCAGATACGATTTCAATAAGAGGTGTGCCTACACGATTAAAATCAACTAAGGAAGCATACCCCGATTCAATGTGAGTAAGCTTACCTGCATCTTCTTCTAAGTGCACTCTCGTAATTCCAATTCGTTTTGTTACGCCATCAATTTCAATGTCAACCCAACCTAACTGACCAACGGGATGATCTTTTTGAGAAATTTGATACGCTTTTGGCGAATCGGGATAGAAATAGTTTTTCCGATCAAAAATAGTGCGATCAGCAATTTCACAATGTAATGCCATTGCCGCTTTCATTGCAAACTCAAGTGCTGTTTGATTGAGTACAGGCAAAACACCTGGGTGACCTAAACAAACGGGACATGTATGTGTATTGGGAAGTGCACCAAAAGAAGTAGCACAATTGCAAAAAATCTTCGTGTGCGTATGAAGCTCAACATGGACCTCAAGTCCAATGACTGTTTCGTATTTCGTGTTTCTTCGCAACATGAGAAGCCTCCTAAGAATTGAACCGCTGAGGGCGTTGTAGATGATGATCCGTATGCTGTTCGTAAGCATGCGCAGCTCGAAGAATCGTAGACTCATCAAGTGGCTTGCCAATAATTTGTAAACCTACTGGCAACCCTTGAACAAACCCACTCGGTACAGAAATCGCTGGCACCCCTGCTAGGTTGACAGGTATCGTCAATATATCATTCAAATACATCGTCATGGGATCTTGTGCTTGTTCTCCAATGCGGAATGCCGTTGTTGGCGCAGTTGGACCCATGATGACATCATATTGTTGAAATACTTGTTCGAAATCTTGTTTAATCAGTGTCCTGACCTGCTGTGCTTTTAAGTAATATGCATCATAATAACCAGAGCTAAGTGCATACGTACCTAGCATAATTCTGCGTTTGACTTCCGACCCAAAACCTTCGCTTCGGGACTGATGATAAAGATCGAGGAGATTATCTGATTTTGGCGAGCGAACTCCAAAGCGAACTCCATCAAAACGCGCCAAATTCGATGATGCTTCTGCAGAAGCGATAATATAATATGTAGCAACTGCAAATTCTGAATGTGGCATGGATACTTCTTCCCATACCGCACCGAGTTGTTCGAAAACGTGCAAAGCAGCTAAGGTTTTTTCCCGAACAGCAGGGTCAATTCCTTTGCCCATATATTCTCGAGGAACTGCAATTCGTAACCCGCGAACATCACCTGTCAAACTTTTCGTATAATCCGGAATTTCCACTTGAAGTGATGTAGAGTCTTTGAGATCATGACCTGATATTGCTTGTAATACATACGCAGAGTCTTCTACATTTTTTGTTAATGGACCTATTTGATCAAGTGATGAAGCAAATGCAACAAGCCCATATCTCGAAACAAGTCCATATGTAGGCTTCATCCCTACAATTCCACAATACGCAGCAGGCTGACGAATTGAACCGCCTGTGTCTGATCCAAGAGAGAAAACCACTTGCCCCGATGCGACTGCAGCTGCAGAACCACCGCTTGAACCACCAGGTACATAATCGAGATGCCATGGATTTCGTGTCTTGTGGAAAGCTGACTTTTCGGTAGAACCACCCATTGCAAATTCATCCATATTTAATTTTCCGACCGTAATTGTCTGAGCCTGTTTCAGTTTCTGTACGACTGTCGCATCATAGATCGGTCGATAATTCGCTAAAAATTTACTTGCGCACGTCGTAACCATATCTTCAGTTACAATATTATCTTTAATTCCAATCGGTAAACCAAACAATGGGCCACGAACATCTGCTCGTTGATTCCTGAGTTCTAGATCTAATTGACTTGCAAAAGTGCGAGAATTATCTTCATCTACTGTTAGAAATGCTTGGATTTGTGGATCAACTTCAGAAATTTGCTGAAGTGAGTAGTCTACAAGTTCGGTTACACTTAATTCTTTCGTTTTGAGCATATGCTGAATATGTTTTATAGAACAATCAAACAATGACAATGATTTACCACCCTTCTATCCCATACACATGAACGGGTTATCTTTTGATTACATCTCATTTATTCTAAAACAGCTGGAACTTTAAATTGACCGTTTTCTACTTCAGGTGCGTTAAGCATTACTTTCTCAATGGACAATGAAGGTTGAACGATATCAAGGCGCATCACGTTATGAAGTGGCATTGGATGACTAGTGGGAACTACCCCTTCTGTATCTAACTGTTGAAGTTGCTCCACATATGTTAAAATCGCATTTAATTGATGAGTTAATTCAAGCTTCTCTTGATCACTCAAAGAAAGTCTTGCTAGTTTAGCGACATGCACTACATCTTCTGAACTTATGCTCATCCTTATGTTCTCCTTCAATTACTCTTTTTCTGATATATTATAACTTAGAAATAATGTGAACTCAACGTATAACCCGATTTGAATGGGATTGATGTTCGGGAATGTTCGGTTTCATCTAAAAAGATACGTCCTCAAAAGAACGTATCTCATTAACTAAGGCATTCACATGTTTCTGATCGTGATTCTCGTGTGTCATGTAGCAACATTAAATCCAAGCTTTCAAATTGATTTGCTTGACAAAATCAGAAGTTGATTGTTTTTCATGATTGACATCTACGCTGATTTCTATCGTTTCACCACTCATGATTCTTTGAAAAAGTTCTTTATTCTTCGTAGCTAGAGCGAAATCAATAAGTGACTCTCTTTCGATGCGATCTGCTTCAGCTTTCAGTAAAACTTCTTCTTCTTCAATATCTTCTTTAATTACAAAAAAGTGCTTGTTTAATTTGGGCAAACGTACGATATAGTCATAAGCACTATCGTTGTTGCGCTCATACGCAACAATATAACCGTATTCGCCAATGGGAAGGTTCTGTTCAAAACGATCAGATATGATATATACTCTTTGTCCAAGACGAAGCATATGCTACTCCCCCTATCAAAATGTAAACGATTCTTATTATATTAAGAAGTTGTATACTATGTTTCATATCGTACTAGAAAACAAGATAGATGTCCAATCTCAAGTATGATTCACAGAGAAATAATTCCTTCTCGAGATATCGTAAGTTTTTCATACCCGTCATTTGTAATCAAATAGCTATTCTCGATACCAACAACTCCTAAGTGTGGGAAAGTAAACTTCGGTTCAATCGCAATGACCATACCGGATTGAAGCGGGTATGTGTGGCCTTTTGCAAGAATTGGAAGTTCGTCAATTTCAAGTCCTATGCCATGACCAAGAAACTTCACTTGATCCTGACCATATCCCATGAAATGTTCACTAAGACCTGCTTCATGGGTGTGATGGACTGCTTGAAGATAGATATGTTCACAGATTGTACCCGGCTGTAACATGTTCTCAGCAGCAGAAAGAATCCGCTCAGAAACCTCATATGCCTTTTGTAAAATTGGATTTAACTCACCAAACACTAGAGTTCTTGTTTGATCAATGAGATATCCGTCGATACAGCATCCGATATCGACAAGCAAAGGGTCTCCTTGTTGAATGAGTGCTCGACTAGAGCCTTGTGGACAAGCTGGATGAAGACCTCTTCCACCTGCAGGCCCATCAAAATATGTAGGCGTAGCCGCTGACGCTCCTGCTGCTACGATACCTGTATGTATTTCGGAGTTGTATGATCTCATGCGCATTACACCTAAATGTCCATGCATGCGAAGATAATACTCGATGTAGGCCATTAACTCGAATTCTGCCATTCCTACCTGTACATGTCGTATAGCTGCTTCCAAAGCATCATCGATCAATTGTGCAGCATGACGAATCGACGTAATCTCTTCGATAGATTTAATCATTCTTTGTTCACGAATGAGTGGAGAACCATCTATCCACTCTGTGTCTGGAAGAGCTTTTTGTAACCGTTGAAAGGTAAGTACTGGAATGACGTCTAGTTCTGTCGCTATCCGAACTTGATCTATAGAAACAGAAGATATCATGTGATCTGTGTGATGTTGATTAGCCCATAATTTAGGATAATAATATACTAATCTCTCTTTCAATGTTCGGAGGGAATCTAATGGTTCTACGATAAAGTAACTTTCTTCTCGCGCACGTTCAACACTACGACGAACAAAGTAAAGAGCTTCTCCATCATCCGGAATAAAAACATATCCCGTTTGCATAGAACCTGTATAATAAAAAATGTCGACTTGTTGATTGATAAGAAACCCTTGGATTTGAGATACTTTCATACCCTGTTGCAACTTCGCTTGTCTTTGTGCATAAACACAAGATTCATCACTCATGTGGATATCACTCTCCTTACATTCTTCTACAGAGATCCATCATATCAAACGTTATATTCTTATTCAAACAAATACATAAAATGGTCTAGCTTACGATTTCGGCGATACCTTTAATCGTCCATGTAATCGGTGGAAGCACTTGATACATGCGAGGATAATCGAGTTGAATCATCATGACAACACCAGGATTTTGAAGTACTACGGAGTATTTATAAGTGGCATTATAATATGTGTAAGGAAATGTCTCTTTTTCATTAATAACTTTAAAAAGTACAACTTTGACTTCCGAGCGAAAAAATGAATCCGGCACAGGATTAAATTGTGAGTCAAGCCGCAAATTTTCTTGCAGGTATTCCGATGCTACATTTTGTGCTTTCGATTCATCTATGGAATAAATACCTGTCGCTAATTTTTGTAAATCCACTTGTTGAGCAGCAGCATGAACTGCGCGATTTAAGCTATGCTTACCTAGGAAGAATGTGTGCATAGATAATTCCTGATCCATTTGTATCGCATTCATTAAAACAAAAACTACACTCATCGTCATAAAAAGAAGCAGCTTATGCATAAGAAATATTTAAGGGACATATTCACTCATTTTCATTCCACTTGCTCCCATTCGTGCAGTCGCATCGGGAATTGAAATCCCGACTAACTGGTCTATCACGAATAATTGATGGTAAGGATAGGTTATTTCTAGCTTAATCCCTTCACCTCGGAGTAATGGTTGATTAGAGTTTATCCCAACCTTTCCGTTAGTTGTAGTAATTTTGTAAACAATGTCATTGGGAATAAATCCTCTCGATTTAAGGCGTTCCTTAGATTGATCAATCATCTGTTGATCAATATAGCCATATCGACCGCTTGCACCTACTTCGAGTAAATAGTCGACTTCTTTTTGTAAGACGGCTTGCCTGACGATAATGACATGCTTGTATACAGGAGCAAACATGAACCAGCATAATGTACTCGCAAATAAAATAAATACTAATAACTGTTTCATGGATCAATTCCCTGTATTTCATCGCTGATTCGAGAAGAACCCTCTAGAATTCGAGTTTTTGTGCCTTCTTTCCCACCATATACAGCTTGATGAAGGATCATCGCAACTACAACTAACATTAAGGTTATTACAATGGATCTCAACGGAATCACCTTTCATTTCGACTATAGATTCAATTTCTCCCGCGATTATTCATCTACTTATTTCTGCTAGAATAATAAGAAGTAAAATAGCAATACATAATAATAATATAACAGCGCCTATGTGTTTCATCTCGAAGTACTCCTTTTCAAAATGCTGTCTACCTACGCTTGCATCGAAACTAGGCGTTGCAAACAAATCGTGTCTAACCTCTTCATTACGGAGTCGTATCAAGTATTTGCTTATTAGCTTTGTCACCATGCTTTTTAATGTTTACTTGTAAACCATCATTACCTTTTACTATTGAAGTAAATAGCACAGCAACAACGATTAACATCATGACAGTTATGAGAATATTCCTCAATGGATTCGCCCTCCTCGTATCGTCGTATTAATTTATTCCATTAAATAGTTTCTGCCCTTCTGCAATCCAAGGATATAAGAACACTCGAAATGTATTCATAATCGGTATTCCTGCTAATACAAACAACAAATACGAAATGGTTTCTTTGCGACTATCTCGAGTAAGCTCGATTTGTTCTTTATAGTCTGAAATTCTTTGACGAAGAAGTTCATAGTAATTTTCACTTTCATTCAAACGAATGACATTTAGCGTTTCTGCGAAGCTATGCGCTTCATCCGTATTGATTCGAGATTTAAACATTTTGATCGCATGCTCTGCATCTTGATACCACTCGTTCAATAAGAGTTCCATCCCGCTACGTAATGTGCTAGTTAATCCTAAACCTCGTGTCAATTTAGCATGAAGATTCAAACTTGAGTTCGTATAATAGAGTAAGTGATTGCTTATTGTATAGATTTCTTTGACTATTTTTTGCCTTCTTGTTGACTTCAGTTGCTCGAGTATTTTTTTGTCGAACCACACGAATATGAATAGTATAATTGACGAGATACCTACATATATCGGGTTAAAATAAAACAGTAGGATGGGATACGCAAAAGCATAATAACTCAGAACAATGAGGATTAAACACACCGTGCATACCATTCTTCGTGTGAATTCATAAAATAATACATTAAGTTGAATTCCGCATCCTAAAAGTAACTGTTTGCGAAGTTCGATTTGACCAGATGTTTGGTCTAATAAGAAAAGTTTCAGCAAAAATTTAGATTCAACAACAACACGTTCAACTTGTATTAACTTCATAGGACGCCATCTTTTTGACCTACTGATGACATGATGTAACAGAAAATCGAACAGTTTCATAAAAGTGAAAAAAAATATGACATAGGACACGATCTTCATAATCATGATTTGATACATATCTAATACCATTAACACTACTCCTTACATTCTTCTTAGGGATAAATATATACCCATCAAAAATGAGATGAAAATCAAAAACAAAGCATCCAACAAAAGATTTCTTCCCACAGGGTCCACTACATAATATAAATACGCGTTTGCTCCATTAATTTTAAAGTTTATACTTAAAAATATGACTAAAAATAAAATAGGTGTGAAATTAGCAATGCGAATCTCTAGAAGACGGTTTCGTTCTGCTTGATCAAGTCTTTGAGCTTTTCGCATATCAATAATCAAATCTTTGAGGTTGGAACTTACATCATTACCTTCTTTGAGTCCGATACGGAATATACTCATAAAATGCTCAGCCCAGGTGTGTCCAAAAGTAACTATAAATAACCTCATCGATTCATCATCGTTCTGTTGTGTCATCAGATTCCGATATAATTGGTCGAAAACGGGTTTAATAGGGTACAACAGCCGATTCTCGTCTAAGCACATTTTTAACGCATTTTTTATATTTTTACTTTCACTCATGGCGTAATATTGGTAAAATATTTCAATCGCTGGCAGAAACTCTAGTCTAGTGCTCAGTCGAACACTGATTAATTGAGAACGAATCGTAGCATACGGGATAGAACCTGTAATCATAGATAAGAGGATGATTGCTTTGAGACTATAATATATAAACGCCCCAATCAAGAATCCACTTAGAAACAAAATAAGTGAAATAATGATGAAATAACCGATGGTCAAGCGCGATTGCACAGATTCTAACAACTCACGTAAATGAGCATACATAAAGCTGTTCTTCGCTATAAATTGAGAGATCCGATGTGGTACACTTGCTTCTCTAATGTATCGAAGTCGATATCTTGCTTTACGTTGTTGCCAGATTAGCTCTGCAACATGTCGAACAAATATGAAACAAAAAACAAATAACAATCCCATCAAAATATATATCGCGTAATTTAGCATACAGTTTCAGACTCCTTCATTTCGATGAATCCTAATTCTTGGAGTTGAACATATCCCGACTGATCATATTTCTTGATTTTCGAAGATGCCTGCAATGACAATTGCTTAGGGAATACCCATGTATTTGTCGATTCATTGAACAAAGCTAAGTCATTTATTTTAACTTCACCATTCACATAAGAGAATTCACCAATACGGGTAATTCTTCGCTTTCCTTGAATCAAAGCAATTTGGAAGCCAAATTGTGTCACATGCTCAGTGATTCTCTTTCTCAATCTAGCTGAGTCCATCCCTCTTCCATCGAGCATACACATATCTGTAATCGTATCTGGAACATCTTCTAATGCATGTGCATGTAAAGTTGTCAAACTTCCTTCATGCCCTCTCGTACAAGCTCGTACATACATATTCGCATCTTCATCTCGAATTTCAGCATGGCAAATTCTTTTCGGTGATTGACGCAATGCTAACTTGAACGCTTGTTTACTAGAATGCCGAGGTTCTTCTTCGTCAACTTCATATTCTACGATATTTTTTTGAGGAAAATCCCGTTTGAGATGAAGTTCGAGACGAGTCTCAATCGTAATAATCCTTTCTTCATCTTTCATCTCTGTGACGAATGCTTTTATTAAATTTGTTTTACCTGAATTCGTTGAACCAATAATCACTAGATTAAAATATGAGCGAATCAAACTTAAAATCAGGACCAACATCTTTGAATCCATCGTAGCAAAGTCAGGATGCAGTAATGTCTGAAGATCGAAACGTTTTATCGTATAGAATCGAATAGTGAGTGTCGGCTCTGCTGTGAAACCAAAACCTGTCATCGTAACGCGCGCACCATCTTGCAATATTACCTCTGCCCATTTTTTGCGAGGACTTAAACTATCATTATTAAACAACACAAGGTTTTGTTGAATGCGATCAAGATCTCGAATGGATGAAAGTCGATATTTAGAAGCTTGAACTTGTCCATATCTAACTTCAAAAATATCACAACCTGCAACTTGAATCTCTTCTAATCCATCTCGATTCTTCATCACTAGCTCGAGTACATTCAATCCAATAATTTCAGCGAAGATCGCTTCAGAAAGATTATCGTAACTGTGATTATCTAATGGAGCATGCTGGAGACTTCTCATCGCCACGAGATCATGTATCATAGCTAATAATTTGCTTCTTTCCTCTTCATATCCCAATATGGCTCTATTCAAGATATCGTTATAACGCTGTTTCTCACGATTATCTTTTCCTTTAGCTTTTACCAATTCGCTTCTAATTTCTTCTACCCATTTTTTGAAAATCCGATTGTCATCAGAATTTAATAGGTTTTCATAGACTTTTGGGGGATTTGTAATGGAGACTTCAGCTGTTGAACATTCTTGATCCGTTTTCTTTCGATGAGCATATGATAATATTGAAAATTTCGCATTTCCACTATGTGATCCCATCTTTTCTTGAGTGTTTCCTATCATACTTTCCCCCAAATAGCGAAGGGCCATCGTTTGTTGGGCACTACAGCCTTTCGAGGTAATCGGTATCGATCAATGAATTGATGTGCGATAGTGGAGATATCTGCTCTAACCGGATGCCCGACTTGATATATATCCATGATTCGTCCTCGATTGAGGGAATTCATGATTTTATCTTGTCTTCGAACTGTAGCCATAATGCGCATCTGTGTTTCTTTTTGAATGTCTTTCAATGAAATCCCTTGACTGAATAACTTTTTATCTGTTTGAGCTACAACCAGATCTACATGTTGCGGCGTAATACCAAATACAGAACCCACTTGAATGATCCATTTTTTCATATCTTCTTGAAAATGTGTGATCTCTGTTGTAGTGATGACGACTCGAGCATCTGCTTCAATCATGCTACATACTGTTCCAGCGTTATCCCAATATGCATTGACGTCTACAATACATATATCGAACGTTTGTTTTGCAACAGATAACAGATGTTCAATTTCTTCAGAAGAAAAGAAATCTGCTTGTTCTCTATGCATGTTACCTATTAAAACATGAAGCCCGCCCATCTCCTCCATACATTCACATGCCATTAATAATCTATCCGGAGATAAGCTTTGGGCTTTCAATTCCGCTCTGAGTTCATCTAAGCTAGATCGCCGATCCTCTAGTCCTAAATACCGATGTAATTTGGAACTCTTCAGATTCAAACAAAGATAACCGATATGCTCTGAAGATTCTTGTGCTAATATAGTAGCAATTCCTAGTGATATCGTTGTAGTACCAATATTAGGCGTAGTTCCAATGCAACAAATGATTCTCCCTCTCTGTCGTGTAGATGATTGATTAGCGTTCCCATCCATGATCCGATGTATTTGCTCAACAATCGCTTCGCGTCCTCTGCCTGGCAATACATATTCGATTTGATATAATTCGCACAACTGCATATATTGGGTGTGTAATGAACTACGATGTGAGTTTGAAATCAGAAAAATAATTTTTATCTGAGGATGCTTTTCTCGAAGTTGGAAAAAACATTCCTGATAATGTTCAATATCCATTAATCGATCAGAAATTAATACATATTGATATTTCACAATCACTTCGTCTTTAAACAACTCTTCGGATGTGATATAGGATTCCCATGTCATGCTGGAGAGAAATGTGGAGTTTGTTAACTTTAACAATAATCGCTCATCTTTCGTTAATATGGCGACATTCATATGAATCACCTCATGGAATAAGTGTTTGCGAGGATATGGAAGTTGCACTGAATGCAATAACTAACTTAGCTTTTTTTGTATTGCAAAGTTTGTCGATGACCAACCATTCTTCTTCTTTTAAATTGAGATTGATTTGATCAATGCTACCATTAGCTTCAAATCGAGAAGTATACATCTTCGCTGCGTCTCCATCGATTTGTGATGTCATACTTGAAAGCTTCGGGGAATCAATTTCAATATTAGCTGATGTTTTGACAGAAGCAACTTTCATTTCTTCACGAAATAAACTGTATGATTCGCCTTCATCAGTTGAAACATAAATACGTACGTAATCACCTGCTCTAATTCCATTGGATATGGAAAGGATATAGTCCTTAGGGATTTGGAAAGTGAATTGATCTTTACTTGGTAACAGTTGAAATTGATTGATTTTCCAACGAAGTACAGGTTCATTAGTTCCTAAAGGTATTACTGTTTCCTTGCCTACGATTTCATTCATATCCGTAATCATTTCAGAATTAATGCTTCCTTTAGGGAGAGGTATATATGCAAGCTGAGAAGCTTCGATGATGACGTTTGCTCTGATAAAATCTTTGGGAACAACTACAACAACAGTTTGTTGAAGATCTACTTGTTTGATTTGCACGAGATATACCCCATAAACGAGAAGTCCTGAACATATCGCTGCAAGCAAACTCATCCATAAATTTCTACTACGATTCACAAAGTATTCTTTTCCTTTCTATATCTTAATGAAATTGAGGTATTAAGGCATTGAAATATAAGTGCCATGAACAAAAAAAGAACGTAATTTTGAGGTGAATCCCAAAATTACGTTCTTCGCAATTGAATTTAATTATTTATACCATATATGGTTATATTTGTATACACTAAATTAAAAATATGTTGGTATGGAATGTTTTATACCGGGTACAATCTTAAAATAATCAACAATAAAATAAATAATACTAGTATCCCTGCACTTCCCATTGACGGCCGAACGATCATATACGTCTTAGGAAGAGCATGTGAAGCCGAAGCAAGTGGTATATTCGTAGCGTAATGAGTTTTTGTTTGCATATACACTTGACTAAGTATTGTTTTTGTAGGTAATTGACGCATCGATGTCGTTGAACTAACTTGAATCGATTTCAAACAAGTAGCGTTCAAATGAGTAGTCTTGTCGAATTCCACGATAAGTTTCCCTCCTTCAATCCTTCATAATCGATATGTGGTTTACTGATTCACCACTCTTCGATCAGTCTATGGAGATCACTTGAGAATTGAACATGGTATTCACCCAATTATCGCTATTGATAATGGTATACAGTCGTTGGTTTATACGTGTGGATTATGCATACGCTCATATCCAATCGTTGTCTTCGGTCCATGCCCTGGATATACCCTCGTATCGTCATCAAGCTTAAATAATTTATGATGAATCGAATCTAGAAGTGTGTTCGAATTTCCTCCTGGAAGATCTGTGCGTCCCACGGATAACTTGAACAGCACATCTCCTGCAAATAGATGTTTGTCAAATAAAAAACTTACGCTTCCCGGTGAATGCCCTGGAGTATGTAATACTTGAATGCGAATCCCTAAAAAATCTAAGATTTGTTTATCATCTAATGCAAACTCAGCAACATCAGTGCGTATAGGTTGACTTAACTCTGCATATCGACTAGAACCATTCTTGCTTGAATCTGTAAGCCATGTTGCTTCTAGGTCATGCACATAAACAGGGCATTGCTTCATTTTACGTATTTCATCGACTCCACCGATATGATCAAAATGGGCATGTGTAAGTAAAATGGCCTCGATATGAAAGTCAGTAATTTGTTTGATGAGTGGTTTTGGGTTCATCCCTGGATCAATAATGATCGCTTTTTTCGATTCCATATCTTTAATTATATAACAGTTGGTTTCAAGCGGACCTAACGCGACTCCTTCAATGTGTATCATTTCAGTTGTTCACCATTTTCTAAAATGTAGATAGCAACGCTCGTAGTTCTTTGACGATCATCGATTGGTAATCCGTTCCTTCACCATATTTCTGCATCATTTGCGCACGTGCGACTTGAATATTAGCTTGGTAATCGCTAGCTTCTCGATCTGGATGATCTAATTTAAATTGTGTCATCACAGATTGCACATGAGCAGGCCTAGGCCCCCATTGACCTAATACGAACCCTCCTGTGTCAGCAAAAATCACGATTGGAATGGCTCTACCTCCCATTGTCAAGAATTGGTCCATCGTGTCAAGATTTTGTTCGAAGATCAATATTTCGATCGGTATACCGCTATGTTCGAGTGCACGAATAACGACAGGGACATTTCGAATTACATCTCCGCACCAATCTGCAGCAAGTATCATGCAACGCAGATCATCTCGATTTTGCAAAGATTCAAAAAATAATCGATCCTCTTCGTTCCCCCACTTGAATTGATCCTGCCATTGGATGAACTGTTCTTGGTTTTTTTGCATGCTATCTATAAATGCTTGTGGTTTTAATCCTTTTTTGAAGGTATGTGCTACATTCATGTTCAATGGAAGATTCCTCTCTGTATTCTTTTTTGGTTAATGACGTAAACATCTTATGACGATGATGAAGTTCCCTCGTGAGGCTATTTCAAACAAATTCCTCTTTATATCTTATACCAAATAATCCGTAAATGCCAACTAGATTCATTGTCGTCCGCTACGGTCTCAGAACAAAAAACTTTGATCACTACATCTCCGAAGAGAAGGTTCATCAAAGTATTGGTTGAGTATTGGTTGAATATGGAGCTGTTGATATCTCATCTATATGACATCCACCAAAGCATTTACTTGTCGACTATTGTGACTGAGCTTCCCGATCTTTGCGGATCTCATCTATATTTCTTACTTTCAACCGAGCTGCACCGGTAAGTATTTCTCGTTTCGGCTCGACTTTCGATGCTAGTCGCTTCTTTGCCAGTTGGATTGCTTCTGTGTATTGTGGCAACCACGGCTCATGCGCAACGAGCATTTCATCTACCATGTTCCAGATTTCTTTGGGATTGCATACTGCACCGACAAGCGGATCCATCATGAATGCTTGCCGCAGGAGTAGATCATCTCCATGAACGGCAGCTTCAACTGCAAGTCTTTGTACAGATATACTAGCATTACATACCGCAGCAGGACCTAGAGGAAGGTTTCCTAATTGGGTGATGGAAATTCCGTTGTAGTCGACGTATCCTGGAACTTCCACGATCGCATCCATAGGTAAGTTCGCAATTGCTCCTTGATTCACAACATTGAAGTGACCTCGATATGTTCGACCT
>CAMCVV010000044.1 GCA_945881905.1 Paenibacillus alvei | reverse complement strand
CGTTTTGAATATCACCTTCACGCTCTGCTTTAACCATTTGTGTCTTTTTCAAACTGATTTCTTTCATCATTGGAACTTTCTTGATTTCTCGAATATAATCTTCAAGAACGCGCTCATGGCTTCCGTGATCTGCACCCATCATCGCAATTGAACTAGCTAATCGCTCTAAACGCTCATCTTGTAACATAGCCATGTATCGGCTTGGATTAGGATCTTCGTGCTGGGTATAATAGGTATATAAATAGGCAGCTAATACAGCATGCGCTTCAACATGAAATTGGTCAGCCACATCGCGTTCTACGCGTAGACTTACTTCGCGACTGTACATCATCATCGCTAGTAATTGACGTTCCGCATTGTGGTAAGCAGGGAAAAGTGTAGGACTACGATCTTGCGTTGTTTGATTATTCCTAACATTATTCCACAGAAATTGATTGTTATCCCTCTTATCTCTTCTTTTTTCTAAATCTAGCAAAGTTTCATGAAGAGTCTGCTTCATCGATTCATAAGAAAGTTCTGGAAATTCAGCTGATAACTGTTTCAGATAATGTTCTCTTTCAAGAGGTGAAGACAAGTGAGCCACTGTAGAGATGGCAGTTTGGATATATCTGAGTCGTTCTGAGTCGTCTTGAAGTTTGAAGTTCCTTCGCATATACATGAGCTTATATGTCATTGAAGACACAGCTGCATCTATAATTTCTCTTTGAAACCGTTCTTTTCCATAGGTAGTCACATATTCATCAGGATCCTTACCTTCTGGGATCACAGCTATTTTCACGAGGATGTGTGATTCTTCCATTAAAGAAATACTTTGGTATGCCGCTGTTTGTCCTGCTCCATCACCATCATAACAAATCGTAACTTGATTCGTATTGCGCTGTAAAGCTGCAACATGTTCTTTGGTAAGAGCAGTTCCCATGGTAGCTACACCATGCACAACTCCAGCTTCCCATGCTTTGATCACATCGACATAACCTTCGAATAACACTGCTCTTTGTTGTTTACGAATATGAGGTCTAGCTTGATGCATATTATAGAGCACTCTACTTTTATTGAATAACATGGTTTCCGGACTATTGATATATTTAGGTTGCTGGTCTCCTATAGCTCGTCCTCCAAATGCAATCACTTTACTCGATGAATCCATAATCGGAAACATCATTCTGTCTCGGAATTTATCAACATATCCCGTACCATCTGCTTTTTTTGAAATGAGTCCTCCTTTTTCCATTAAAGGTAAAGGAAAGTCTCGCTTCTCTAATTGCTTGACTAAGGTATCCCACATCGAAGGTGCAAAGCCGATTTGGAACGTTTCACTGAGTTTGTCCGAAATACCTCGTTGCTGTAAATAATTTTTTGCTGGTTTGCCTTGTTCCGTATGATGGAGGATATAGTGATATAATTTACTGGACAGCTCGTAAGCTTTCAAAAGGATCGCTTTCTCTTTGTGTAGTTCAGTTTGATCATTCGATGACCCTTCCCACGAGAATGGAATGCCTGCTTCATCTGCTAATTGTCGAACTGCTTCAGTAAAACCAAATCCTTCAATTTCCATAACGAAATGTATCATATTTCCACCAACTCCACAACCAAAGCAATGATAGATTTGCTTCTCAGGAGTAACTGTAAACGATGGCGATTTCTCCGAATGGAATGGACACAACCCTTTGAAGTAGTGGCCTTGTTTCGTTAAGTTTACATATTTACCGATGATCTCTACAATGTCAAGTTGTTTGAGAACTTGGTCGATGATTTGTTCGGGGATACGCCCGGTACTCATTCATTCACCTTCTATCTCATGAGAACACATTGAACATCTCATACGTTGTTCCATCGATTGATGTTTAAACCTTTGTACAAAAATAGTAATTCGAGATATAGATGCATTATCCTGCCCAACTTATGAAAAGATTTGTTTGCGTAGTGCGTAACTCCGTTTCTCATATGCATATTTTGTGTATTACATATATACGAGAAACAGATCCAAAATCCTGCTATGAAATCGAGAAAAAGGAGTATAATCGACATGATTTCGTCGAATTTGTGAAGAAAAAAAACCAACTGTATGTGGTTAAAGCACACATTTGCACATTTACCATATTCTACATGTGTATCTCATCAAAAAATCACTCCATTGTCAGATTTGACGTTGAAGTGCATCATGATTTTGTATCGTTGCACTTGCATGGTATGTGTGACTAGATATCTAGCTAATACAGATATTTCTCCATTTGGTCGATAAAGCGTCTTGATTTCCAAGAAATATCGATATGCCGATCCATATAATCTCTCATGCATGACTTGATCTCTTGTTTGGTTGCAGGTTTCACTTGGATGTCTCCCAATCGTCTCAAATCCATATTCACGAACACTCGAAGAAGCTTTAGTGTGCTTGCAGTGATTTCTATCGAAGTGCGATCTTGATGCGCGCAAGAACCACAAAGTAAGCCCCCTAAAGACGAACTGAATCGCGATAAGTGAAGTTCACTAAGACATGAGACACATTGGTCTAGTTGAGGGGAATACCCTTGAAATCCAAGTATCTGCATTTCGAAAATATGCCCCACGACAGCGATATCTTTCCCTGCTTCAATTGCAGTAAGCGCAGCTTGGAATTGCACATACACATAAGAACTGGCTTCTTCTTCATTCATCAATCGATCTACCATTTCAGCTAGGTACGCTGCATATGCTGTTTTACTCAGATCATCACGCAAACCATGGTATGAATGCGTGACTTCGCCTTGATGCAGTGTACCCATTTTACCGGCTTGTTTGAAAAAAGTGAATTCTCCTAATGTGAACAGTTGAGTGATCGCTGTATGTTTACTTTTTATTTTTTTTGCTCCGCGTACCATCAAGCTAATCTTTCCAAGCTCCGCAGTCAGCACGCTTATGATCTTGCTCGATTCACTATAATCCATACTTCTAATAACAATTCCTTGCAATGAATACAGCACATCGATCTTCCTCTAAGCATATTTCTTTCAGTATGTCACACGATCACTCACCATGGCTAGGAAATCTTCTTGCTGTTGCTGTTCTTCATGAGTAAAGGTATCAACTGTTCTGTCCGTTTGTATGGCTTTATACAGTAAATAGGCATTGAGATTTCCTGTCATCCTAAAAATATCCCACGAAAAATTTATCATCCTAGTAGCACCCTTTTCGAACATAATACCTTTAGGATGATAAAGAGTACCCCGGTTTATGCTTAATCAAGAATGGTACATCTAGGGTAAGCCGCTTATGACGATTACTCGTTCGAGTAACCTAAGTTTCGTAAAATCCGTTCTCGATTACGCCAATCTTTGCTTACTTTCACCCACAGCTCCAAAAATATTTTTGAACCGAGTAATGCTTCCATATCGATACGCGCTCGTTGTGCGACTTCTTTGAGCATGGCACCTTGCTTACCAATGACGATTCCTTTTTGGGATTCTCGTTCCACATAGATGACAGCGGATATGTGGACGATGTTGTTTTTTTCGACTTTCATATCTTCGATTTGCACAGCAATTGAATGAGGAATTTCCTCGCGAGTGAGATGCAGGATTTTTTCGCGTATCAATTCAGCGCAGATGAACTGTTCGGGATGATCTGTAATTTGATCAGCAGGATAATAAGCAACTCCTTGCGGTAATGATTTCATGATTTGCTCGAGCAATACATCTACATTGACTCCTTGTAGAGCAGAGATCGGAATATATTCTGTAAAAGGATACAATTCTTGATATCGTGAGATGATGACGAACAATTGATCTTTCACGATGCGATCAACTTTATTTAACACGAGAAACACAGGGGTGTTGGATGTTTTTAATTGCTCGATGATATATTTATCTCCGCCACCTAATCCCTCTTCTACATCGACAACCATCAATATCAGGTCTACTTCATTCAATGCATTTTGTGCAATGCTTGACATGTGATGACCCAACTTACTCGTGGGCCGGTGAATACCAGGAGTATCTAAGAAAATAATTTGACCTTGCTCCGTTGTATAGACCCCATGAATTTTGTTTCGTGTGGTTTGCGGTTTGTCTGACATAATTGCGATTTTTTGTCCAATAATTTTATTAATTAAAGTTGATTTGCCTACATTGGGACGACCAATAATCGCAACAAATCCTGATTGAAATCCGTTTTGGTTCATTTTATATTCCTCCGATTTGATCTAACGGTTCATATGTAAGAAAGCATCTGGTAATAGATCAGATACTGTGGTTTCATGATACTCCCCCAACATATTGCTTACGATCACACGCATATCCGGTTTACATAATTCAACCATCACTTGCCTACACACCCCACATGGCGAGATCAGTTGCTCTGTGTCCGCAACGACGGCTATAGCTTGAAACGAATGAGGCGCACAGCCATCACTGATCGCGCGAAATAAAGCTGTTCGTTCTGCACAATTGGTAGGACCATAAGCCACGTTTTCAACATTACACCCATAGTACCATTTCCCATCTTCACCCAATAGGACAGCACCTACTTTGAAGTTGGAATAAGGCGCATACGCGCATTCCCTTGCTTCTCGTGCTTTGGCTAATAAGTCTTGCATATGCATATGGCAACATCCTTTCTAATAGAAATACATGATCATCCACACGAAAATCGAGACCACAATACCGATGACGGCTCCAAGAATCAACGAAGGGAAGGGGCGATCTTGTTTATCATGTAAAATAAACACAATAAAACTTGACATCGTAAACGTCAATAAAGCGATAAACGTCACTTTGACATATAATGCAATGAATGTAGATGTAGCAAAAGTAATCGCTGTAAAAATGCTAGGCTTCACCCACTTGCCTTTGTCCGAAAATCTCGTCTCAATAACGATAACTGCAAGCAATGTCACCGAGAATAATACCCAAATTTGACCTGGTCCCAATGCTTCAGGTTCGGGATAAGCATAATGAAATAGACGGTCAATCGGTTCATAAAACACAATAACAGCTACCCATATCGCAAAAACAGAGGATACCAGCACAGAAGCTGCAGCTACGTCTTTAGCTATTTTAGCTAAAGCATGATATTCCGTCATCGCTAAATCAACCGTTTTCTCAATCGCTGTATTGATCAATTCTGTTACAATAATCAACGTTACAGCTAATAGGATGAACAATATTTCGAGTTTGTTCAGACCTAAAAACAAAGCAGCAAGAAGAACAAGAAAAGCAGCAAGAAAGTGAAACTTCATATTGCGCTCAGTGGCCAATGCGTATTTGATTCCTTCATACGCATGGCGAAAGCTAACAAGCCATTTCACATTACGCAAATGTTTCAACGTGTCAACCCAACTTTCTGTAAGATCGATTCTTGCTTAGCAAACATAATCACTTCTTCTGCTTCTGATTGATGGTCATAGCCAATCAAATGAAATAGTCCGTGTGCAAATAAAAAACCAAACTCTCGGGAAAGCGAATGTCCGTATTCATGTGCTTGTTCCATCGTTCTTGGTGCAGAAATAACGATATCTCCCAAAGGCGCTATGTCTTCATTCTCGCAGAGATCTGTGTACACGATTGGTACATCATCTTCCACATGTTCAAGCATGGAAAAAGATAATACATCGGTTACTTTATCGATCCCGCGATACTGTCGGTTCAGCTCTTGTATGGTTTGGTCGTCGACAAATGATACTGACACTTCACCTGCTTGTATGTCTTCTTGCTTGGCAATGAGATGAAAGATTTCTTCTAATTGTTGTATCATCTCATTGGAAATCTCTACAACGTTTTGTTCATTATTCCATGAGAATATCAGTTTGGATTGTTCCATGCAGCTACCACCTCCTCTTAACGAATTGTTTCAACATGATCATTATTTCAGCAAGAGTTCACTTGGGTATTCGATTCGAGAATGAAAAATCCCCAGTAACGTTTCGTTTAGTGTTTTGGCTATCGTATCTAGTTCTTTGAACGTAAGATCGCATTCATGAAACTGCTCATCGTCCAAACGAGATTTGATGATGCGGTTCACCATACTATCAATCTGCTCTAACGTAGGATTTCGCAATGAGCGAACGGCAGCTTCCACACTATCTGCAATTCCGATAATCGCTGCTTCCTTCGTTTGTGCTTTGGGACCCGGATAGCGAAAATCCTGCTCTGTATATATTTTTGCTATACTTTCTTCCTCAGCAAGTTTTATCGCTTTATGATAAAAATATTGAAGCAATGTTGTTCCATGGTGTTGCTCCGCAATATCTTGAATTTGCTTAGGGATCTTGAAAGCACTCAGCATTTCGACACCTTCACGGACATGAGCTACAATAATCGATCGACTCAATGTAGGGTGGATACGATCGTGTGGATTTTCAATATTCGTTTGATTCTCGATGAAATAACTAGGACGTTTGGTTTTGCCTACGTCGTGGTAAAATGCACCTACGCGGCATAATAAGCCATCTGCTCCAATCGATTCAGCAGCAGCTTCAGCTAAATTACCTACCATAATACTATGATGATACGTTCCAGGTGTTTCTGTCAATAATTTCCGTAATAATGGGTGATTGGGGTTCGAAATCTCAACAAGTTTCAGTGGTGATAAAATACCGAATGTGAATTCAAAAAAAGGTAACACGCCTAACACAAGAATGACAGTTAATATCCCGCTAATCGCAGCAAAAGATAGCGACAAAAGAAATTCTTTCTGGGATATATCTCCTTCCAATAAATGTAACGTAAGAAGTGTGAAGAGTCCTCCCGCAGAGATCAATAATCCGACTCTAAACATCGATGAACGTTTACTTGCTCGTTGCGTCGAAAAAACAGCGATGGCACACACGATCAATGTATAGAAACCATATTGAAAGTCAAATACCTGTGTATAATCGTCATTCAACATCAGACTGGATAACACAGCGAATAAAACAGCAGAAATGAGAGCTAACCGTGCATCAAGTAAAATCGCAATCAAGATGCTTCCCAAAGCTACTGGTGTGACATAGGAAACAAATGATTGGTCGATATACCAAGAAATCAAAACCATGATCGTAATATTTAAACTTAACATAGACAGGAACAACAGCAGCTGTTTATTGTTTCCCCGAATAGCTAGTGCACTTTGTTTTACAGCTACGTATAACAACGAGCATATTAATGCCACAATAAAACATAATCCCACATAGAGCTTCATATTTGATTTTGCTTTGAGCAAATCTAAGCTCGCTAGAGATTCGTACATATGTTCCGTAATGACTTCACCTTTGTTAACAACAATGTCCCCTTTGTTTAAATACACGGGCTCAATACTTTCCCTTGCTGCAACTTGAGCTGCATACGTTGCCGACTGATCTAGAAATGTGTTCGGTGTGAGAATAAGTAGGATCATTTCCTGTGCGATTTCTCTGGTTGTGTTTTTCGTTAAATTCGATGAATTCACTTGCGCTGCAACGCGCGTGCGCGCAAGTTCTACATCAATGATTTGTTCACTCATCCATCTTGTGACGACATCCTGCACCACGGTTTTCATCAAAGCAAGATCTGAAGCCACAACACGAGGAAGCTTGAAGAAAAGTTCTTCGGGTATGAGATACCGTTGTTCTTGCATTTTTCTTGAAACAAGATCGAGAAACTCTAGCGAATAACCGCCTTGGTCACGATATGTGCGAATGGTAAGAGACTCACGCTCTTCTACAAATTGTGGAAGTGTCAGCCGATAGATCGTTGCTTTGTCTTCTACTTTGATTTCTCGGTCCTCATTAATTTGAGCTATTTTTTCGAAGATTCGATCGATCAATGCATCGGATTGAAATTGAATGGTTTGGTAGATCGGGATGACTTTTTTCACTTTTTCTTCTGCCAAAGCAAGCGTGGCGCGTTTATTTTCGATTTGTTTGGGAGCAAAAATTGTTATCTCACTGACTGAACCTACTTGCACGTCGTATATTGCTGGAACGAGCTTAGGTGCTAAGATGAAGATCAGAAAACCACAAAAAAATAAGAAGAACATTAGTCGCACCCAGAGGCTATGCGTCCAATCAAAGGTTTGGATATGAAATTTCTTTTTGAATTCAACTTCGTTTTGAGTCAATCCCTTGTATCCTTTCTGCAATCAACTCGGTACCTTACGATGGATTACTTTGATGATACGCGATAATGATTTTTTGTACCAAAGCATGTCTGACCACATCTTGCTCATCAAAGTAGATGAATCCCAGTTCTTCGACATGACTTAAAATCCGACTGGCTTCGATTAAACCTGATTTCTTCCCTCGAGGTAAATCAATTTGCGTGACATCACCTGTAATGACCATTTTCGAACCAAAACCAAGCCTTGTTAAGAACATTTTCATTTGTTCAGGAGTCGTGTTTTGCGCTTCATCTAGAATAATAAACGAATCTTCAAGTGTACGTCCACGCATATAAGCAAGCGGAGCAATCTCGATGATACCTCGTTCTAATAATTTGGCTACTTGATCAGGTCCAAGTACATCATGTAGCGCGTCATATAATGGTCGTAAAAAAGGGTCAACTTTCTCTTGTAGGTCTCCTGGTAGGAACCCTAGATTTTCACCTGCTTCCACAGCAGGTCTGGTGAGAATGATTCTCTTCACTTTGTTTTCTTTCAATGCCATTACAGCTAAGACGACAGCTAAATATGTTTTCCCTGTTCCTGCCGGACCGATACCGAAGACAATTTCACGTTTTCGAATCAGTGTTACATAGTGGCTCTGACCTATGGTTTTTACTCGAATCGGCTTGCCTTTGAACGTCGTCATGATTTCGCCTTTAAACAGATCAAGCAACTGATCGACTTTCATTTGTTTAGCTAGCTCAATCGCATAGAGGATATCACGTTCACTTAACGGATATTGATTCCTAATCAACTGTAGTAGGACATCAAATAAATGATGCACTTTGTGAACTTCATCTTCACTCCCGTGAATCGTGATTTCAGATTCCCTTGTGAAGATCTGCGCTGAAGTCGATTGCTCGATCAACTTCAAGAACTTATCTTGCGGACCAAATAAGGCTTGCCCTTCTGCGCGATGAGTTAAACTGACTTTCATTTCACTGGCTTTACTGGCCAAAAGTTCTCATTCCCCTTGCTCAACGATAGGTTGACTGAACATTATCGGTTCTTCGACTTCAAACAATAGCTTTAGATAAACTTTATCACTATCTGATTGTTCATGCAAAATTTTTTCGCTAATCATTTGAGATTGTTCATCCAAACGTTCTAAAACATGTTTTTTTGCTTTAGCTATCGCTTGTTTTTTGGCTGTGGATCGATCTACAGTTTGCTGCAAAATCTTAACTTCCCGAAGATGTTCAACCACCCAACTAAGTGGAAAAATATACTTGCGCCACTGCCATACCTTATGATCAGGAATTGATTTGAAATGCATATACTCCGCATCACGAGGTCCTTTGACTTGTAATGCACGGTTTCTCCACACGATATAATGCCTTCTCTGTTCATTTCCTGTGTAGACTTGGAATTCACTGAGCAGTGGTGATTCAATGGCTACATGGTACCATACAATCCCTTTGACGGTTCCTTTGGCTACAACGTTCTGTGTATGCTGTTCATCACCGATCACTCCGGAAATCAAGATGTCTCCTTGACGAACATACGTATTGGGCTTAACGATGGGTTTGCCTTGAAGAGTGATCATTTCCGTGATGAGGGCATTCTTCGTCGCAACGAGATGACATGGGCTTTCTAACGATTTCATTTCTGTTAATGAAGCTTCAACGACTTGAATCATCACATGTGTTCCACGAATTTCAACACCGACCCAAGCCGCACCGGGTAATTGTATATGTAATTCACGAGATAGCTGATTGGGGTCTCCAAGACGGAATTTCCATTGAAACCGATGTATACCTTGGCTTGCTGCTGCAGATAATATTTCCTGAGTGCTCAGCTTCTCATTACCTACGATACTAATCTGCCAAATCAACGAAGAACATATCCATACGCTTGCGAGACAACACATTCCTCCGAGCAGGAAAGCTTTGCGATGAATGAGCTTGTCCAGGTAGAAAGGTAAGCCGTGACGTGATATAATCCGGACTCTGCAACGATTATGTCTGATGAGATGACGAAGCTGGAAAAAATCGCGAACTCGCATCGTTACATCAATATGTGGATTCGCTTCAGTATGCTGCTGAGCTAAGACTTGAATTTCCCAAACCATTAACTGATGTTCAATCATCGTACTGAGTAAGGATGTAGCTTCTTTGCCGATGAGTCTAATGCGAACGTACCCTAGTAACCAGTGGATCATGATGGATTGCATACATCCTCCTAAGGCATGATATAGTGTACCTTGATAATTTTCCCTGTAACATATACTTCATCTTTCGATATCGCTTTAATGATTAACTGTTCCCCTGTAATTTCTAATCGTCCTGCAGCTATTCGAAGAACTAACAACTGATCGGTAAATCGAATGATCCCACGATGGTTCTCCATATACATCTGCAAGTTGCCCATCATCGTGATGCGAGGTAACTCCCCTATTACATCAGGAGGGAAATCCAACATTTTACTAGCAAACTGATTCCAAATATGTCTAAGTACGCCTATCATGTTCCCCCCAAATGATGTATTCACCAACAATCTCATAGTGATACCACAATATGAATTCGAAGATGAATTTATGTGCAAAAAAAAAGACTAGATGATAATCTCATCTAATCGGACGATATGCATTATACGAATAATTGCTGAACGAGCTGATTAACGATACTTCCATCTGCTCTACCTTTTACCTTTGGCATCAATGCTGCCATGAGTTTACCCATTTCAGCTTTCGATGTAGCGCCTACTTCGATGATTGTCGCTTGAATAATCGATTTCAGTTGCTCTTCATCCAATTGCTCAGGCAAATATGCAGATAATATGCGTATTTCAACACGGAGATTTTCAGTTAGATCATCTCTTTTTGCTTTCTCGAATTCGTCTAGTGCATCTTTTCGTAACTTCATTTCACGTTGAAGGACATCGAGTACTTCTTGATCGTTTAGCGTTCTTTTGAGATCGATTTCCATATTTTTGATCGATGAGCGAACCATGCGAATCACAGAAAGTTTAAACTTCTCTTGACTTCTCATGGCTTGTTTCATATCATCATTCAATCTATCACTTAAACTCAACATCTTCAGTGGCCTCCTAGAACTTTCTTTTGCGGGCTGCTTCAGATTTAAGCTTTCGTTTTACGCTTGGTTTCTCGAAATGTTTGCGTTTTTTAACCTCTGCTAGAACACCATCTTTAGCGATGGAGCGTTTAAAACGACGAAGAGCAGCATCTATACTTTCATTTTTACGAACTCGAGTTTCTGACACTTGTAATCCCTCCCTTCGAACGTAACGTTCTAGACAACTTAGGTGTAACGCATTTATTATATGTTATAAATAAAGAGAGTGTCAACTTTGTACGCTCTCTTTTTATAAATACTTGTTTACGCTTGCAATCCAAGCGGAGATAGAATGGATCCGCCTAGCAAATGATAGTGTAAATGATACACAACTTGTCCAGCATCTGGTCCGCAATTATTGACTAAACGATAGCCCGATATCGTCAATTGTTGATCAATGGCAACTTGTTGTGCAACGTTATGCAAATGAGCAATGAGAGGTAAATCATTATGGATCACATCGTTCATCGAAGCGATATGTTTTTTGGGAATGAGTAAGATGTGCACAGGTGCTGCTGGTTGAATGTCATGGAATGCAAGTACTTGGTCATCTTCATACACTTTACGAGAAGGAATGCTTCCCTCAATAATCTTACAAAAAATACAATCACGCATACGTTTCTCCTTATCTACACAATGATCTACTTGATTACCCCTGATTGTACCTGACCCATGCACAAAAATCCATAAGCAGATGTTCTGATGCAATTGACTTCTTTATAGTTAACTAGACGCGGATCACTTTCGCACCATCAAAATAATAGAGATAGGCTTGTGCGACTTTCTTTTTGAGAATATGTTCTACTGCTCGCGTATACAAAGCAATCTGTAATTGATAGCGCGCTTTGAGTTGTGCTTCAGTGAAGGTCTTCGTTGCATCCGTTTTGTAATCGACGATCACAAGTCCGTGCTCATCTTCGAACATACAGTCGATAACCCCTTGGATTAATACCGTTTCACTTGAAGACGTTTGCTGCCTATACACTTCTGATGCCGGCAGTCCATAACTGAATGGAACTTCTCGATTGACTATTGGTGCGTGAATCATTCTTTGTCCAAGTGCAGTTTGGAAAAACGAAAGGATTAACGGAATATTCACAGCTTCTCTTTGCGCTTGCGTAAGTTGTTTTTTCTCCATCATCTGTTGTAAGGTATGTTGAACCGTCTCGCGTGTAGGCAATTGCTCGATCGATATGTTTTGCATCACAGCATGGATGATTGTACCTCGCTCCGCAGCGGTAAGCTCGCTTTGTTGCTCGATGAATCGTGGACGGCGATAGGAAAACTGAGGAATAGCATTGTTCTGCTTGCTAAAGGGATCATCGATAGGAGCATCAGACGTAAGCACATCGACTTCTTCCTCTTGATGAATGCGATGCGATTCATGTAACCTCTTGATTTCAGACACTGTTGTTTTGGCCATCACGTGAGATGCATCGAGATGTGGATAGGTCCAAGTGAAATGGTAATCGAACCATGGTTTCCATGTGTCCGAAGTCGTTATGACTTGCTTCTGAATTACGGTTTGTTTGTCCATTTCGTCGAATGCTTGATGCACACTGACTACTTGGTGCTGCTGTAGTTGTTCCATGCTCGTAATTGTGCAGCTCCATTGCGATTGATCTGCAATCAGATGATGAGCAGGTGCTTGTTCGAAACCGATGTGCGTCCTCCACAAATTTGCATCTGTGTGTCTGATTACTGTTGGACCGATCCAATCGAGAAAAGAAGATGCTTTAGACAGCTTATAGTTGGATATAGGGATCTCTTGGTGGAATAACTGTTGACTCCAAGCTTTCAAGGATTTTTGTGCGGATTGCACAGTTCCGACCAATAACAATTTCTCTTTGGCACGGGTCATAGCAACATACAGCACCCGCATTTCTTCAGCAAGCAGTTCTAATTTCATTCTTTTTTTTATCGCTAACAAGGGAAGTGTCGGATAGCTTACTCGCAGATCTGTATCGACGAATCGAGGTCCAAAACCTAAATCTTTATGAATCAAGAAGAAATGATGCACATCTCGTTGATTAAATCGTTTCGCTAATCCCGCCATACATACAACAGGGAATTCTAATCCTTTGCTTTTGTGAATGGTCATGATTCTAACGACATTCTCTTGCTCACCCATCGCGCGCGCTGTCCCTAAATCTCCACCGCTTTCTTGCATTCGCTCAATGAAACGAAGAAATCGAAAAAGCCCTCGTAATGAAGTTGATTCGTATTGTCGAGCACGATCATACAGTGCTCTTAAATTAGCTTGTCGTTGCTGCCCTCCTGGTAAACCTCCCACATGATCGTAATAACCTGTTTGTCGATACGTATTCCATATTAAATCAGATAAGGTACCTTGTCTTGCGAGATTTCGCCAATTCTCTAGTTGTTGCATAAAGACGTGAAGTTTCTCTTGTAACACACTGTCATCTCTTTGGACATGGTCGGCTTGTTCAAACTGCACAAGCGCAAGATAGAATGAAGTCTGAGATGTGTAAGCGCGGATACGTGCTAATTCAGCTGCAGACAAGCCTACAAGTGCAGAGCGAAGCACAGAAGCCAGCGGAATATCTTGGATGGGATTGTCGATGATTTTCAATAAGGACAACATCACTTCAACTTCCACCGCATGGAAATAGCCTGTACTCAAATCCGCGTATGCAGGAATCCCTCGTTGACTTAATTCTTCAATAAATATCGGCGCCCACTGTTTTGTTGCTCGAATTAAAATGACGATATCTCGATATGTGACCGTTCTTTGTGTTTGTGTTATTTTGTCCCATATCTGAAAAGGCTTCGCTGTTTCACCACCATTCATCCAGACATGAATACGCGAAGCAATGGCTCTCGCTTCTAATTGTGCTGTTTCTAAGTCGTATTCTTGTTCTTCTACAGAGTGCTCATTCCACTCTATGCGTTCTTCTATGGATTCATCTAAGAATTCATCACTTTCAGTATGGGCTTCATCAAACAATGGTGACTGCGACGCTTCCTCTTCTTGCTTACCTTTGTTGCGATCAATCAACATGACTTCTACAGCATGGTCCTGTCCAAGATCTTCATAAGCAGCTCCGAAAACAAGTTCCGCATGCTGATCATAAGCCACTTCGCCTACGGTTTCGTTCATGATTTGCTTGAAAATGAAATTCACTGCGTTAACAATAGGCTCGCGACTCCGATAATTGCGAGCAAGATCAATTCGTAAGCCGCGTTTCTCTGTTTCCGTGTGACGGGTGTATGTTTTGGATTTCTCTTGAAAAAGACCCGGCTCCGCTAAGCGGAAGCGATAAATACTTTGCTTCACATCCCCGACCATGAATCGATTGCCAGATGAAGTTCGCGAAATCAATGCCATGATGGTTTCTTGCACGCGATTCGTGTCTTGATATTCATCAAGTAAAATCTCCACAAATTGCTCTTGGAAATCCAATGCGGGTTGTGAAGGAACAAGTTTGGTGAAGGAAGATCCCGGTCCAGATAGAATGTGTAAGCAATAATGCTCCAAATCCGAGAAATCAACGATTCCTCGTGTTATTTTGGCTTCTTTAAACCGCAGGTCAAACTCCATAATCAGATCAACAAGGGTATGCATGATCGGAGCCATTTCTTTAATTTCTTGAGAGAATTGTTCAGGAGTTCTCCCGAAAAGTTCTGACTTCATTGTCATCAGCTGATCTTTTGCTTGTTTACGTAATTCTTGCGCTTGCTGTTTTACAATTGGGTCAAGAAGATCTCCTTTGGCTGATTTTAGTTTCGCAAATTCCAATTGTTGAAACGATAGATGCAGGTCTGACCAAGAACCTCGCGTCGCAACAAGTAACTTATAAGCCTGAGCAAGCTCATCTTTGAGATTCACTTCATATATGACAGGTCCATCTGGTTGCATCGCAAATGCAAGTGCTTGCTCTAGTAATTCAATGACACCTTCAAGTTCAATATTGCAATCCGTGACTAGACTCAGTTGCCAAGAATTATTAGCGGGAAGCTGATCGGGAAGCTCGCTTCCATCTATCATTGCTGCATCTAATTGCGAGGAACTGAACATTCCTGCCATTTGGCGTAACCATGTTTCTGGCCAAGGATGACTCTGTGAGATACGATACAGCTTCTGCACAAGTTCTACTAAACTATGATCATTGCGATCACCGCTGAACGCGTCAACGAGTCGCCAAAAATAACTTTGCTCTTCAGCTTCACCATAATACTCCTCTAACAATTCCTCTAGAAGTTCTTGCTTCAGCAACTCGATCTCCGTCTCATTGGCAATTCGGAATCGCGGGTCTAACGAAATCTGATCCACATGTTTTCTCACGACTTCTAAACAAAAAGAATGGATCGTTGTAATTGTAGCGCGCCCCATCAGAGCCAATTGTTTTCGCACATGAGCCGATTGTGGTTTCACAACAAGCTCTTTCTCTAAAGCTTCACGAATGCGATGTTTCATTTCAGCTGCAGCTGCATTCGTAAACGTAGCTACCAGTAATCGATCAATATCGATGGGTTGCGTTTCGTCTGTGATCCGTCGAATAATCCGCTCGACAAGCACTGCTGTTTTCCCTGATCCTGCTGCAGCTGAAACCAAGATATGTTCACCGCGATGCGTAATTGCTGCAAGTTGATCTGCAGACCAAGAAACGCTGTTCACTTGAGAGGATGGAGTTGCCACTTTTTTCACCTACCTTCATCTATGTTCAGCTGTGGATGTTGTGAAACATTTTGTTCGATCTCCAGCCAAGCTTGTTTTTTATTCTTCTGTTGCCACACGTTCATGACATTACCTTCAAACAGAGGATCATAGTGACATACAGGTTTGAACGAACAGTATTGGCAAGCGGTTTGTTTGCCCATGCGATAAGGTTCGATTTCTACATGACCACTCAATATCTTAGAACCTACTGTCTTGATATGTTGGCGAACGTGTTGGCGAAGTGTAGTCCATTGCTGGTGAGTTAGCACAGACGAATGCGCATAGAAGTTACCATCTTTCTTAAGCTTAGCTGGAATAAGCTCTGAAGCACCTAGACTTTCTGTAAATTGTTTGTCCATATAGCCGATGAGTTCAGGATCAGCGGTAACAAGCCCTTTTGTTTTGAATTTCATCCGAATCAATCGATCTGCTTCATTCTTTGAAATGAGGTTTTTACTCAATATGATGGGATCATGTACATGGAAGTACAACGCTGCTGCAGGTAATGCTTCATGACCAAGCCACGTCTTTGCATGCGTGAGCACGACATCGAGATAAGCTAGCATCTGTAAGGATAGCCCCATCTGCACTTCGAATAAGTTTAATTTTTTTGCACTCGACTTATAATCGATGACGCGTAAATAATCCGTGTGAGGATAAGTCGGAAGTCGCAAGTGATCTACACGATCGATCCGACCGATCAATTCCATCTCTTGATGGTTTTCAAGTGGAAAATGGAGTGAGGGTATGTCTTTATTGGGGCCAAAGTCGATTTCTAGACCAATGGGTTTGAATTCGCTTTGACGTGCATGCAACCCTAGGATTTGTGTAGCTCTTCCTACGATTTGCTTCAATTTCCGAGCGACGTATCGATACCGACTGGAACTGAGTAGAATTTCGCTTTGTAATCGTGGTGTAAGCCGATCGACGACTTGGTTAGCACGAGACATACACGCTTCATCAGATAGTTCCGCCCAATCGATGTGATCTGCTTCTAATTGTAAAACAAATTCATGCAAGGCATCGTGGAATAATTGTCCGATATCTGGGGAATCCAATCGATAGATCGGTCTTTCTTTTAATTTCAAGCCATAAGAAGCAAAATGTGCGAAGGGGCACGCAATAAATCGCTCCATCCTCGATACGCTGGTGAGTAAATGATTCCCATACAATTGTTGTGTGACTTCTGGACTCAGTCTCGGTTCGTAATTCGTAAATTGAAAAGCACGAATTAATGAATCGATGTAAGGATGCCACTGAGCATCCCCTACATACCAATTATACATTTCGAGCCAGACTGGTGAAATTGGATCTCCAACTAACCATTGTTTGATCCGAACAGCGAGATAAGAGAGGGACTGTCTGGGATCGATGAGATAGTTCTGCAATTGCGTATCATCCATCCCCTTAGCAGGTTCAGTGTATAACATGCCTATAGAAAGCTGAGGAAACATGCGCGTGATTTGCTTGATCAGTTCTGAAGGCAACAAAGAGGCTCCTTCTTCGTTCGCTAACGGATAGCTTAACCACAATCTCCGACTTGCTAATGTGAGAGAAGTATACATAATAAAGCTTTCTTGCAGCAGTTTACGCTTAGCACTGTCTGCGATTTGAATACCCATTGTACTTAACCATTCACGTTCATTTTCAGTGATGATACCCTGTTCTTGAACACGAGCAGGAATGACTCCTTCGGTAATCCCAAGTACATATACATAAGGAATATGATTCGAACGGGTTCGGTCCATATTGCCAATCAGTACTTGATCTAAAGAAGGAGGCACAAGTCCAAGCCTGATTCCTTCTAGACCACGATCAAGCAATCCCGTACATTGAGCTAAGGTCAACGAAAGATCACCTATTGATTCTACTAACTGATCCAATAAATCGATTACTTGTTGCCATATTTGCCAATGCTCACGAGCTTTGTCTGGATGGCCTTGCTTCCATGCAACTTGACCCCACAAGTCTAATTTGCGTGCAACTTCTACTTCCTCAAGTAGTGAATATAACGCGGATACGTGCTCCTTCAGATCACGAGACTGCTTAAGCTTCTGCACATAAGCATCCAACGGCTGAGCAATGGAATTCCGAGTTGTATTCAATTGTTCATCATATTCAAGTGAAGCAACGCGTTGATCAGACCAACGCTTCTCTTCTGTCCAGCGGTAACCTTTGATGCCATGCGCTAATACATAATTTTCTAATTGATCCACACAAGTTCGATATTCTCGTTGATCTTGGTCAAGTGGAACGAATAAATCTGTCTTCACACAACGAAATACAGCATCGTAAGACCAATTCTTCTCAGCTACTTCTAAAGCTGAACGAATGAATTCCACTAGCGGATGGTGAAGCACCGTTCGTTTTTGATCGAAAAAATGAGGAATCCCCATATCCGTTAGCGTAGTTCGCAATAAATCTGAATATGAATCCATATTTCTCACGACTATCGCCATCTCACGATAACGGACGCCTTTTTCTCTACTGAGTTTGAGCATGTCTCGCGCTGCACCTTCGACTTCTGCTCTAAGATTGACCGCTTGTTTCATCACCAATTGATCGTCAAGATGAATATGTAAATCAGTCGGTAGTTCAAAAGTCAATCGTTGATTCCCACCGTAACGATATTCGAAATTTTGCTCCAAATGAGCAAGTGCTGGACTCTGCAGAAATCGAGGTGAGGTATACTGGTCTAAAATCATAATCTCTGAAGGACTTGTATCAAGTTGTTGAATCAATTGTTGGAGTTCGATCATTGTTCGTGCTGTCGGAAAAAACATATCCAGTTCATCATAGTCGTCATCTGCTTCGTATGCGCGGTTCAAACACAGCGTAATGCTCACGTGATGACTTGTAGATATCAATTGTTTGACAATTTGTAGTTCCTGAGGCGTATACCCGTGAAACCCATCTATCCATATTTCCGCTTGTTTCACATACGTAGATTGTGGGATTTGCTCAGTAAGTAACGTCAAATAGTCTTCACCATCTAGAAACCGCTTCGCAACGTATTGAATATAATATCGATATAACAAGCTGATATCTGTTATCTTATCTTCGAAATTCCGCAAAGATTCAATCTGTTGTCGATGAACCTTCAGTTGCTCTTCGAGTCGGTCTGGGGTAATGCCGTATCTCTTGAATTCAGTAAATAGCTGTTGGATTTGTTCGACAAAGCCGATTTTGTCGATCGAATTGTGAAATAACTTGAATTCATCTTTGCGTTGCTGTAACAAATGATAAATGAGTAACTGCTTACTCAGTTCATTCATAGGTAATAAAGAGGTTCCCCCTTGTTCTTGCATAATTCGCCATGCAAGACGGTGAAAACTCAATACTTGTGCACGGATGGTTCCTCCTAGGTCGGGATGGTTAACAAAAGTTTGCTCACACTGAAAAGTCGCTTGTTCAGGAACGATGAGGATGAGAGGGGTTCCTTCAGCTTCTTTGACTAGCTTTTCTCGTATTTCATCAAAACACCGCTGACTTTTCCCGCTTCCTGACCTACCGATGATGAACCGAACAGACATGTGCGACCTCCTTTTTCAACCTATCTACATCATATGTCAATAAGCAGAGACTCCGAGTTGTCCTTGAATGATCGCTATACCCGAGCTTGTGCCAATACGTGTTGCTCCTGCTTCAATCATGTGAATCGCTGTTAATCGATCTCGGACTCCTCCAGAAGCTTTGACACCGATATGCGGAGATACCGCATTACGCATAAGTTGAATATCTGCAACCGTTGCGCCACCAGGCCCAAATCCTGTAGATGTTTTGACAAAGTGAGCTCCTGCTTGCTCTGCTAATCGACAAGCGATACGTTTTTGATCATCACTCAAATACCCCGTCTCGATGATGACTTTCACCAAAGCTTGACTTTCTACTGCTTTGACTACAGCTTGGATGTCTTCATATACAGCATGTTCATCACCATCTATAAGCAAGCCAA
>CAMCVV010000043.1 GCA_945881905.1 Paenibacillus alvei | reverse complement strand
ATTGATTATCTAATTCTTCTTTACTTACCAAGGTAACTAGTGCGATTACAGCCTGCTCTGCATCTGAACCTTCTGCACTAACATATACTTCTGTACCTGAACTGATTGCAAGACTCATAATTCCCATAATACTTTTGGCGTTTACTTTTTTCTCATCTTTCTCTACAAAAATCTCGGATGAAAATTTATTAGCCTCTTGAACAAACAATGCCGCAGGTCTGGCATGAAGTCCAGTTTTTAATCTCACAACGACTTGCCGTCTGGACATGAATACAATTCCCCTCTTTCTGACAATGCCTATTGACTTTAGTTACGTAGACGAATAATGATTCATACGTATTATATCATTTATCTAACAACTACACTAGAAAAAATAAGATTAAAACTGCATACTCTCAATATAAAGCTATCTTTTTTTCGAATTTCGTTGTTTTTCAGCTAATTCATCTAATTTCCTAAGCCTATGGTTAACTCCAGATTTACTAACATGGTTTTTGAGCATTAGCCCTACCTCTTTCAAATTCAAGTCTGGATTTTGCATGCGAATTATCGCTACTTCTTGAAGTTTCTCCGGCAAGTTTTTGAGTCCTATTTCTCTGTCCAACAAGCGAATGTTGTCAATCTGGCGAACGGAGGCCCCGATCGTTTTGTTGAGATTGGCAGTTTCACAATTAACGATACGATTTACTGAATTGCGCATATCTCTCATAATTCGAACATTCTCAAATTTAAATAATGCTTGTTGAGCACCGGTCACGCTGAGAAATGCAATAATCTTCTCACCTTCTTTAATGTATAAAACAAAACCTTTTTTTCTCTCAATGATTCGAGCATTCAAATCAAAGCGATTCGTTAATTTACATAATGATATGCAGTGCTCTTCATACATTGTCGCAATTTCAAGATGATATGACGAACCTTCTGGATTATTGACTGAGCCACCCGCTAAAAAAGCACCGCGTAGATAAGATCTTTTACAGCATTGATTGCGAATTAACGTTTGAGAAATTTCAGGTGTGAACAAAAAGCCTTCGCTCACTATTTCTAGAGACTTCAATAATTCTTGAACCTGTTGAGGTACACGAACGATGTAGATATTGTTTTTTTTGAGTCTCATTTTTTTGCGAACAAGGAGTTCGGTATGCAGTTGAAATGTTTTTTTGAGTAAAGAGTAAATTCTTCTAGCGATCGCAGCATTCTCAGTCGAAATATCAAGTGTAACTTTTTGGCTAGATATTTGTACTGTACCGTTCATGCGTATCAGCGCAGAAAGCTCAGCTTTATCACAGCAAGGATTTGCATCAATCAATGTGAGCTCCTTTTTAGTTTGTGCTGCAAAAGACAATGCTCTCACCGCTTTCTTAACATATGTTCTTGCGCATGCCGATATATGTGTGCACTTAATTTTTCAGGGTCATGGCGAAGATATGTCTGATATAAGACTAAGTGATCTGCAATAAGACTATATCCATATTCAGCTGATTTCTCGACATCTACACGCACAATTTCCGAGCCTTTCTCTGCATATCGAGAAAGTACCTTCTGTGGGATTTTTCCATTATTGACAATCACATGATCAAATATACGGTGTCCAATATGCTCGTATATTGCCGAAACGTGTTCACTAACAGAGAAGTGATCTGTCTCCCCAGGTTGTGTCATCACATTACAAACAAATAACTTTATCGCATTTGAATGCACAATCTCGTCAACAATATGTGGTACTAATAAATTCGGAATTATACTCGTGTATAAACTGCCTGGTCCACAAATAATTGCATCTGCTTCACGAATTGCTTGCAATGACTCTTCTAATGGGGAAGCATCATGAGGAATAATAAATACACGTTTGATTCGACCTTCTGCTAGTGGTATTTTTGATTCTCCTTCTACGATTGTTCCATCTTGCATAAGTGCATGTAAGCTGATCGCTTGATTACTCACAGGCAATACTCGACCCTTAACAGCAAACACACGGTTCATTTCTTTTACTGCAGTTACGAAGTCTCCTGTGATGTCTGTCAATGCTGCTATGATAAGATTCCCTAAATTATGCCCGGCTAATCCATGAACAGATTGAAATCGATATTGCAATATTTGTGATAGCAAAGGCTCTACATCAGCTAGAGCTACTAAGACATTTCGAATATCTCCAGGTGGCGGCATATGCATCTCTGATCGTAGAATGCCCGAACTACCTCCATCATCAGCAACAGTGACAATGGCTGTGATATCTAAAGGCTTGTCTTTCAATCCTCTTAACATCACAGACAAGCCGGTACCTCCACCAATCACAACAATGCGTGGGTCTTGTATCGTCATGGCTATCTCTTCATCCTTTTTAATTGCGATCTCGTTCTATATCTCGATGACTGATACGCACCCATTCTGTTTCACTATTCGCTAACATTTTCCCCAAATATTCAGCAATAGCGACAGATCTATGTTTACCTCCTGTACATCCGATAGCAAGAACGATTTGTGTCTTACCTTCTTTTGTGTATTGAGGAATGAGGAAATGAAGCATGTCTAAAAGCTTAACAAGAAACTCCTGTGTTTCATTCCATTTCATCACATAATCGTAAACTTCAGTGCTTTGACCTGAGAATGGTCGTAATGTTTCGATATAATGAGGATTAGGTAGAAAGCGCACATCAAACATTAAATCAGCATCAATCGGTACTCCATATTTAAATCCAAAAGAAATAACATTCACTGAAATGCGATTTGATTCGATATTCATGAACCGTGTTGTAATGATTTCTTTGAGTTCCGAAGGCTTTAATACGCTTGTGTCAATGATTTGCGTCGCAGAACCTTTCAAGTCTTCAAGCAACTTTCTTTCCAATGATATGCCTTCTAGAGGAAGACCGCTTGGTGCTAGCGGATGGCGTCTCCTACTTTCTTTGTACCTTCGTACAAGTGATGCATCCGTAGAATCCAAAAAAAGTATCTCGTTTTTGATTGAATGGTTTTCTCTTAAGTATCGCAGTGATTCTTCAAGAGCAGTAAAAAATTCGCGACCACGCAAATCAATTACGAGCGCAACTTTACCTATTTTCCCATTCGATTGTTCTATCAATTCAGCAAATTTTGGAATTAAAATAGGAGGAAGATTATCAACACAGAAAAAACCTAGGTCTTCTAAACTCTGAACTGCGATTGTTTTCCCTGCTCCTGACATACCCGTAATAATAACAAGTTGTGCTAATGCATGTTCGATATGCATGGTTGTCACTTCCTTTGCTACACGGTAAGATAAGGAACTACTTATCCATTAACGCAAATTTAAACCTGCGGCACCTACGACTCCAGCGTTATTGCCTAATATAGCAGGAACGATATCTACCCCTTCTTGCGCTTGTACGGGAGTGTATTTTTTGAAAGTTTCACGAATGGGTTCAAATAAAATGTCACCGGCTTTAGCAACACCCCCGCCAATGATGAATCGATTTGGATTTATGGTAAGTGCCAGTATTGATATGGACCTCCCTATATAATAAGCTGCTCTATGCACAATGCGTAATGCCACATCGTCTCCTGCTTTAGCTGCTTCGAAAACATGTTTCGCTTGGATCTGTTCTACTAAATTAAGTGATGTGTGTTCCCCACGCTCAACTGAAGCATTAGCCATACGCACAATGCCCGTCGCAGATGATACCGTTTCCAGACACCCTCTTTGTCCACAGCTACATTGGATTGCTTCGATATCAGGAACTATCGCTAGATGACCTAATTCCCCTGCCATACCATTACATCCTTGATGAATTTTTCCATCAATGATAATCCCACCACCGACACCCGTTCCTAACGTGTAACAAACCAGATGAGGTATTCCTTTGCCTGCACCACTCCATGCTTCACCTAGAGCTGCTACATTGGCGTCATTTTCAATTCTCACAGGTTTGTGAAGCTTAGCTTCGAGAATTTGTTTTGCAGGTACTTGGTGCCATAATAAATTATTGGAGAATGTAATAATTCCGTTAGGGATATCTATAAAACCTGCAAGCCCAGCACCTATACCTGCAACTTGATCCCACTCATATGCGGAATCCTCAACGATTTGATGAATGTATTGTGAAATTCGATCTAGGACAAAGTCAGAACCATGCTCATTCCCTGTTGGGCCTTCAAACGTCTGAACCAATTTCCCAACATCATCACATATACCAACCTTGATATTCGTTCCACCTAGATCAACACCGATATAGATCTGACTTGCCATTCAGGTCACCTCAATAAAAATAGTAGAATCATGATTCTTACTGTACTTCCCCACTATATGTCAACTGTGTTCATTGGTCAAGAATCTTTGTATACATCCAATTGACAATTACAAGGAAACACTCCAATCATGAACTGCATGACCATCGATAAATTTCTCACAATCTAAAGCTGCCATACATCCACTGCCTGCAGCTGTAATCGCTTGACGGTAGTGTTGGTCTTGTACGTCGCCACATGCAAAAACTCCAGGAATATTCGTTAGTGTTGTGCCTGGTTTAACTTGGATATATCCCACCTCATTGGTTGCTATCGCACCATTCAAAAATTGCGTATTCGGTGTATGTCCAATTGCAATAAATATACCGTCAGTTTCAATAATTTCTTCTTGCTTGCTTTCGTTATTCATGACTTTTAGGCCTGTAACACCTTTTTCACTAGCCATAACTTCAATCGGAGATTTATTTAAATCCCATTTGATTTTCTCGTTACTTCGTGCACGATCTTGCATAATTTTCGATGCTCGAAGCTCAGGTCGACGGTGTACGACATGCACTTCTGTAGCAAAACGAGTGAGGAAATTAGCTTCTTCCATCGCCGAGTCTCCACCACCTACAACGATAATCTTTTTGCCTCTGAAAAAAAATCCATCACACGTTGCACACGTACTTACACCGCGTCCTATATTTTCTTTTTCATTCGTAATTCCTAATAGTTTTGCAGATGCTCCCGTAGAAATAATAAGCGATTCCGTTATGATCTCACCATGTCCTTCTACATGCAAGGTAAAGGGTCTTTTGCTAAAATCAACTTTATTTACCCAGCCTGTCATGAACTTTGCTCCAAAACGTTCCGCTTGCTTACGCATGCTTTCTATAAGTTCTGGACCCATAATCCCTTCTGGAAAACCAGGGAAATTCTCTACATCAGTTGTCGTCGTTAATTGTCCTCCTGGTTCAGGACCTTCAATCACCAATGGGTTCATATTAGCTCGAGCAAGATAGATTGCTGCAGTTAATCCAGATGGACCTGTTCCAATAATTATTGATTTATACAACAGACTTCACTCCATTCACTTTCAATCTATATGAGATACATCTTTTCTTGCTGTAATCGTAGTCATCGCTTCCATCTTTTGATTCACTTGGCATACCCTGTTCAGTTCCTTTACATGCTTCACAACTGTTGCACTCGCTACATCATAACGATGTGCAACTTCAAGGTATGATATCTGCTTATTATGCATCTTAGCTATCATATATTCTAGTGCTGCAGCCCAACCTTCGCTCTTTCCCATTCGAGGTGTATCCTCAGATATTCGGATCAAGTATTCTACCCATAGAATCTCAACATCGAACCTTATGCTTACGAGGTATCTTGATTTCATATGTTTCATCGATATGTGAAGAACCTCTTGCCATTTTTTCTCCCAGACGAGAAGCGCAGGAGAATAAGGATGATCCGATATATCAACGAATCTTTGATAAATATAAGCGTGTAGAGGTTCTTGCTCTCCCAAACTCCTAAGAACAAAAATCGCTACCCGCTTCAGATAATCATCTTGACTTTGATCTAAAATAAAATCCTTTAAGATTCCGATTACTTCAGTATCCGCGATTACATCAAAAATTTGTATGATGTTTAACTTGGTTTCATCATTCCCATTGCGTAATGACCAAAAAAATGACGAACGCACTAAAGGGTCTTTCCTTACATGCTCAGGAATATTTATGGTGAGCTTATCTATGATCCGAAATTGTTCTTCATATGGCAAATGATAATGGTAATTCAGAGAAAAAAGCAACTCTTCTCGATGAGATAGCTCAAGTAAATCTAAATAAAATTCAGATATTTTCGAGCCAGGGTCTAACTTTTGGGTTTGTCTCCAATAAACTTTAGCTTCATTGAAACGACCGATATGGCAAGCGGCCACGGCTAGATAGTGATACATACATGGTTCAAGCTGATCTTCATACATCTTGGTTAATCGTTTGAATAAGCGATAAGCTTTATCATGGTCTTCTAATATGCCCATCGTTGTAGCTAATTTAAATACCTGTTCTTGTTGCATAGGATATATGTTGCGGAGCTGGACTGATAAATTCGAACACTCTTGTACATTCCCAAAAAACTTATGAAATATAGCTAGATTACAGAGCGCATGCAAATTCCCGGAATCTATTTCCAGGACTTCGATAATCGTACTCATCGACTTTTCGAATTGCCCCATATAATAATAAGCCAATGCTAAATTGTTACGTGCAGCTAGAAAATCAGGTTGTTTATGGACAATGTACTCTAGTAACTTAGAAGATTCATGAAATTTGCCTTCTTCAAGTAATTCCCTTGCTCGGACATGTTCAAAAAATCCTTCCCTGCTTTTAATTCTGATTAACTTTAATGGACGCTCTAATTCATAACAAAGCAATTTCATTAGTTCTTCTGATTCATCTACATAGTTGCCTTCGTGATCATTTTCTAGGTAATACACTATCGCTTCTTCAGCTTGCTCATATTTGCTTAAGTACATATAATTATTAGCTATAAAAAAATAGCATTCTGTCATTGTTGGATCTACTTTTTCAACAACTTGCATCAGCACTTGATTCGATTCTTCGTAATTCCCCATTTCAGATAAGACACCCGCGAGATTACAATAGTCGAATGAATTCGCTTGTTGAACCTCGACAGCTCTGCGGAAATATTTTAGTGCTTTCTCATATTGGAGTCGCGACCACGATTGCAAAGCTTTTTCAGAAAAATATCGGGAATCCTGTTGAAAAGAAACGACTTTGGCATTAGTCGATGATGCGACATGTGTTTTCTTTTTGATGAACATTCACCTCCTGCACACAAACCTTTGATATGATTGTAGCATATGTATGCACAAATATGAACTTTGTAAGTTACACACCCCCATATTTAAACAGCGAAGAGATCGAACCCCCTTCGTTAATAATACGAATCGCATCCGAAAGTAGGGGTGCAACAGATAATACACGGAATTTCTCGGTATGATTCTCTGGAATAGCAATCGAATCTGTAATAATGATTTCTTGAATGTTGGGGTGATGTAGACGTTCATACGCCTGTCCTGAAAAGACTGCATGTGTCGCGCAAATAAAACTATTTTGGGCGCCTCTTTCTTTGAGACTTTCAACTACATTGACGATCGTATTTCCTGTGTCAATCAAATCCTCAATAATAATCGGAATACATCCTTCCACATCACCAATCACATGAGTGATCACCGATTCATTATGTGCAGGTCGTTTTTTAATCATCATGGCAAATGGCGCATCGAGCACATTAGCTAATTTCTCAGCAGTGGAAGCTCGTCCAGCATCAGGAGATACTACGATGAGATTTCTCAAATTCTTTTTTTGAATATAATCGGCGATCACATCTAAGGCAGTCAAATGGTCTACTGGAATATCGAAAAACCCTTGAATCGCAGGTGCATGTAAATCAATCGTAATTACGCGGTCTGCACCAGCAGCTGTAAACAAATCAGCAACTAACTTAGCAGAAATCGGTTCGCGGGGAGCTGCTTTCCGTTCTTGTCGTGAATAACCATAATACGGAATAACTAAACTAATCGTCTTTGCAGATGCTCTCTTCGCAGCGTCAATCATCACTAGAAGTTCCATCATGTGCTCATTAATTGGATGAGAAAACGTTTGTACCAAAAAAACATCGCAATTTCGGACACTTTCTTCATAAAGGCAATAAATCTCACCGCTTTTAAAGCGAGACAATTTGATTTCTCCTAGAGGTATTCCAAGTTCTTTACAAATTCTTTGTGTAAGCTTGGGATTTGAAGAACCTGAAAAAATTTTCATGATATCCATGTGCATATTTTCCTCCGAGGGTTAATTATTCTATTATTCCCTATTATACATGAAATCACTTCAACTTAAAAAGTAACAAGTTTTTGTTTTCTCTTTGAAAATGTGGCGATTTGGTTAAATCCTATGCTTTTTAACAACTCGATAGCTTGATCTATATATTGCCCAAGTCTCTCAGGCTGATGAGCATCAGAACCAATCGTCAGAGGTATTCCTTGCTCAAAGCAATATCTGAGTATACGATCACTCGGAAACATCTCTGCACATGGCATGCGTAATCCAGATGCATTTAATTCAATAGCTAATCCTTGTTCACGGATTGTATCTAAAGCAGATTTTTCTAATTGCCAGGTATCTCTCTCCGGTTTATATCCAAATCGTTTGATCACATCAAAATGACCGATAAAATCATAAAATCCAGTCTGTGCTGCTTGTTCAACTGCTTCATAGTATTGACGATACACCTCGAAAATATCTTTTCCTTGCCATCCTTCCAATTGTCGGAAATCCGAAATGTCCCACGTCCCTAAAAAATGTACGGACCCTATTACGTAATCCCACGGATAACTTGTGACGATCGCTTGAATGTCTGATTCATATCCTTTAATGTAGTCTCCTTCTAAGCCAATACGAATATCGATATGATCCTTATATTTCTCTTTTAGTTGAAAACATTCATCGACATATCGTGGAAGCTCGTCCATAGCCATAGCCATTCCTGACAAGTATGTCTTAGGATCTACATGAAGCAATGGCATATGATCTGAAAGACCAAGTTGGTCTAATTTCAGGGCAATACCGCGTAACACATATTCCTCTAACTCTCCACTCGCATGCCCACAGCGTACATGGTGAGTATGGTAATCGATAAACATGTTCTTCACTCCAGGGTTGTTTATTTGTGAATATGCCTGCGTTCTAATTCTAGCAATAGATCATCTAGTGGAAGCTTAGCTTCACGAAGGAGCACCAGCAGATGGAATATCAAATCGCTAGCTTCATATCGAAGTTCATCTTGACTCTGATTTTTGGCAGCAATGATCACTTCCGAAGCTTCTTCCCCAATTTTTTTAAGAATTTTATCCATTCCTTTTTCGAACAAATATGTGGTATACGCTCCTTCAGGACGTTCTTGATCTCTAGATGCAATAACCGTTTCTAACGTTGATATAATTGCGAAGCGATCTCCCTTGCGTGGAAGTGAATTCTGGTTTACATTCCCTGAGAATGTATTATGTTGCGAAAGATCATTCACAAAACAACTATACGAACCTGTGTGACAAGCAGGACCGTCTGCATCTACTTGGATCAGAAGTGTGTCCGCATCACAATCATATCGAATGGAACGTACCTGTTGTGTATGTCCAGAAGTCGCACCTTTATGCCATAGTTCTTGTCGAGAACGGCTATAGAACCAAGTTTCGCCTTGCTCTATCGTTAATTTCAATGATTCTTCATTCATATAAGCTAAGGTCAGGACATCTTTACTAACCGCGTCTTGAACAATGACAGGAATCAATCCTTGTTCATTAAATTTAATTGCATTCAACGGATTTCAACTCCTTTATTTTTCAACTCTTGTTTGAGCGTAGGTATCGAAACTTGTTTGTAATGAAATATCGTCGCGGCAAGCGCGGCATCTGCTTCCCCTCGTGTAAAGGCATCATAAAAATGTGATGATTGCCCTGCACCTCCAGATGCAATTACAGGGATATGAACACAGCTAGACACCGCTTGTGTCAATGCGATGTCGAACCCATCTTTGGTACCATCCGCATCCATGCTCGTGAGTAAAATCTCCCCTGCTCCGAGATGCTCGATTTCCCGAATCCACTTTAATACATGGATTCCCGTTGATTTACGGCCACCATGCGTAAATACTTCCCAATCTTGCCATTCGGTATTAAATTTTGCATCAATCGCAACCACGATACATTGATTACCAAAACGTCTGGCTCCTTCGGAAATCAGTTCCGGATTGATCACTGCTGCTGTATTGATCCCTACTTTGTCTGCACCAGCACGAAGTAGCCTCTTCATGTCTTCCACATTACGGATGCCGCCGCCTACTGTGAACGGAATCGTAATTTCACCTGCTGTTCGACGAACAACATCGACCATCGTCGCTCGCCCTTCGACAGTAGCTGAAATGTCTAGAAATACAAGCTCATCCGCACCTTCTGAATCATATATCGCAGCTAATTCAACGGGATCACCTGCGTCCCGCAAATTAACAAAATTAATTCCTTTGACAACTCGGCCCTCTTTGACATCCAAACAGGGGATAATTCTCTTCGCTAGCATATGGACTTCTCCTCGATGAGCACCAACGCTTCATATAAATCAACTGCTCCGGTATAAAGCGCTTTTCCGATAATGGCACCTCCTACTCCTTCATGAGCTTGATCCGCAAGGAGATCTATATCTTCCATTCGACTGACGCCTCCTGATGCAATCACAGTTTGACCCGATCGCTGAGCAAGCTGAACGATTGCTTCGACATTAGGCCCAGACAACATACCATCTCTCGAAATATCAGTAAAAATAAAGGTTTTGGCACCATATTGCGCTAGCTCTATCGCAAGATCAGTAGCTTTTACTTTGGAAGTTTCGAGCCATCCGCGAGTTGCTACAAATCCATCACGTGCATCGATACCGATCGCCACTTGATCACTATACTTATCCAACAGTTGAAGTACAAAATTACGATTTTCAATTGCAGCCGTGCCGATAATTACACGTGCAACGCCTAAAGATAGGAGTTTCTCTACATCGGCCATTGTTCTTAATCCCCCACCAACTTGAATAGGGATTTGAACTTGTTTGGCAATCTGTCCAATCAATTCATGATTGATCGGGTGACCTGCTTTAGCGCCATCCAAATCAACGACGTGAATCCACTTTCCCCCTTGGGATTCCCAACTTAATGCAACGTCGAGTGGTTGATCATGATATATCGTTTCTTGCTGATAATCCCCTTGAGTCAGTCGCACACATCGCCCTTCACGAATATCTATCGCAGGGTAAATAATGAATGATGACATCCTCTTCACACTCCTTTTTTATTAAGACTCGGTAATTGATGTATGACACAGACTCAAAAATCGAGAAAGCAATTGCATACCCAATGTACCGCTTTTCTCAGGGTGAAACTGCATCCCAAATATATGGTTTCTCGCTACGATCGCTGCAACTGCATGATGATAATCCGTAACCGCTAATAAATCAGAGGAAAGCTCTGGCATTACATGATACGAGTGAACAAAATACACATGGCCAGCTGTCAAGTCTTGTAGTAAGGGATGATCTTGTATGAATTCTAATTGATTCCATCCCATATGCGGAACTTTATAATTCCCTTGGAATCGAATGACTTTGCCAGGAAGTAAATTTAAGCCCTGATGATGTCCATGTTCTTCGCTCGATGTAAAAAGCATCTGCATCCCTAAGCAAATTCCTAATAAGTAATGACCTGATTTTGCAAAATCGATGACTGTATCATATAAATGGGCATCCCTTAAATGTGCCATCGCATCGCCAAAGGCTCCAACTCCAGGTAATATTGCACCTTGAGATGACATGATTTCATCTCTATCTGAAGTGATCTTCGCGACGTACCCCAAACGCTCTACAGCTTTACTTACACTGTATAAATTCCCTATGCCATAATCAATAATTGCAATCATCCCTAGAGAACCCCCTTCGTGGAAGGGACTCCCTCTACACGAGGATCTATTGAAGTGGCTTCATCTAACGCACGACCTAATGCTTTGAATATAGCTTCGATCATATGATGTGTGTTCTGTCCATAATGCAAAATAACATGTAAGGTGATGCGAGCTTCACAAGCAAATTTCCATAGGAATTCATGAACAAGCTCTACTGAGAAGCTACCTACCGTTTGAGATGGGAAGCTCGTTCGAAATTCGAAATGAGGTCTATTACTGATATCAATGATGACTTGCGCTAAAGCTTCATCCATCGGAACAAACACACTGGCGTATCGCTTGATTCCTTTTTTATCAGCTAATGCTTCTTTCAAAGCTTGTCCCAAACAAATACCAATATCCTCCACTGTGTGATGATCGTCAATGTCGATATCTCCTTGTGCTTTCAACGTCAAATTGAATTGCCCATGTTTGGTGAATAGATCTAACATGTGGTTCATAAATGGAACGTCGGTTTCCAAATCAACCTGACCAGACCCATCCACATCGAATTCAAGTTGAATATTGGTTTCATTCGTGATCCTTGTTATACTTGCTTTGCGCTGAGTCGTTTTTTGTGGATTATTCATGCATATGACCTTCTTTCTTTAGTCGAATTTCAATCGCTTGAGCGTGGCCTTCGAGACCTTCATAGCGAGCGAGTGCAATAATCGATTGCGCATTCTCGATAAATGCCCGTTGACTATAATGAATCACGCTAGATTTTTTGATGAAATCATCTACATTGAGCGGAGAAGAGAATCTTGCTGTACCATTCGTGGGGAGAACGTGATTGGGACCTGCAAAATAATCACCTACAGGTTCCGAACTATACGGACCCAGAAAAATAGCACCTGCATTTTCGATATAGGGTAACATCGCAAATGGTTCTCGTGTCATAATTTCCAAATGTTCGGGTGCAAGTCGGTTGATCACATCGATGCCCTCTTGGAGTTGATTCACCACGATGATCGCTCCTCGTTGTTGAATCGATTGCTCTGCAATATTCCGCCTCGGTAATTCGGCTAGTTGTTGCTCGATTTCTCGATTCACTCGTTGTGCCAATTGTTCTGAATCCGTAATGAGAATAGCAGATGCCATCTCATCATGTTCGGCTTGAGATAACATATCTGCTGCTACATACGCAGGATCAGCACTATCGTCCGCGATGACAACAATTTCACTCGGTCCTGCAATGCTATCGATATCGACTACTCCAAATACATATCGTTTCGCTAAAGCAACATAAATGTTCCCTGGACCTACGATTTTGTCTACTGCTGCAATCGATTGTGTACCATAGGCAAGTGCAGCAACTGCTTGCGCACCGCCAACACGATATATTTCTTTCACACCTGCTTCTGCTGCAGCAACAAGGATATACGGATTGATACCTTTCTCTCCTGCAGTTGACGGTGGAGTAACCATAACGATTTCCGGCACGCCAGCTACTAGTGCGGGGATAGCGTTCATCAACACAGATGAAGGATACGCAGCTTTCCCTCCAGGGACATACAAACCAACACGCTTCAAAGGTCGGATTATTTGTCCTATAATGCTGCCATTATCTTGCAAATCCATCCATGACGTACGTTTTTGCTTTTCGTGAAACGAACGAATATTCACTGCTGCTTGTTTCAGAGCCGTCAAAAAATATTCGTCAACATGTTGGTACGCAGCTTGAATTTCTTCTTCACTGACTCTAAGTTCATTCACTTCCACGCAATCATAGAGAAGTGCATAATGCTTGAGCGCTTCATCACCTTCACGCCGAACCGTTTCAATAATACGACGAACACTTTCGTTTTGCTCAGGCGTACCATATTCCATTTGGCGCTCAATCTGAAAAGCTTCGGCTTTTACAATTCTCATATCCGTCTTCCTTTCTTGCCTTCTTTGAGAACAATCTTTCTCGCTGTCAGATTTGATCCTATGAATCTTCGATGATATCATCCATTATCGCGACAACATGTTTGGAATGACTTTTTGCAACAAATCGCATAGCGCTGTAATCGAATGATTCTTCATTCGATAGCTCACTCGATTAGCGATTAATCGGGATGTAATCGTAAATATTTGTTCTTGTTCAACTAATCCATTATCTCTCAAAGTCTGCCCAGTCTCTACCATATCTACAATGCGATCTGCCAATCCGATCAGAGGGGCAAGCTCAATTGATCCATTCAATTTGATCACTTCTACTTGTTGTCCTCTTTCACGAAAATACTGTGAAGCAATGTGTGGGTATTTCGTTGCCACGCGAGGATGAAGTACTGGTTTCCAATCAGGCCTACTGATCACAGACATTCTGCAGCGTGCTATCCCCAAATCCAACAGTTCATACACATCTCGATTTTCTTCCATCAAGACATCTTTCCCTACAACGCCAATATCTGCAGCCCCGTATTCTACATAGGTGGGAACATCTACAGGTTTAGCAAGAATAAATTCCATCCTAGACTCAGGTAATGAAATCACTAGCTTTCGCGTATCATCTAGATCTTCGGGTATGATAAGACCCGCTTCTAGAAGTAGCAGTGAAGCTTGTTTATATATGCGTCCCTTTGGCATCGCAACGCGAAGTATTTCTTCCATTCATCCATCGTTCCTTTCACTTAACGAATCCGAATTGCTACTCATGGAGATCGAACATCCGCAATACTTCATGATACATCTCTCCATCCATGTGGAAGCATCCCTTCTTTTGTTCGATCTGTGCGAAGTGAGGATGACCACCTGCTATGAATTTCGTAACCACGATTGAATCATCACGGCTTCTCATGTGCATGGCCTTCTGTAAAGCTTCGATACGATGTGCTTCATCATACATAATGAGTGTGCGCGGAGCTTGAAATGCGTCTATATCATCAAATAGTTCGAGAATACGATTGGTTTTAAGTGCAAATCCAGTAGAGGCACAAGCTCTGCCAAAGTGAGATAATAGATTGTCATATCGCCCACCACTGCATACAGGAAAAGCGTGATCAGATGCATATCCTTCAAAAACCATGCCTGAATAATAGGAAAAGTCACCGATCATTGTTAAATCAATCATTACGTGTTCAGTAACGCCATAGGCGTGTAATACATCCCATACTTGACTCAAGTGACTAATCGACTGTGAAGCTAAGGCGTTTCGGGTCATTATTGACGCTTTTTGGCAAGTCTCGATTCCACCACGAAGTCTTAGGATTTCCTCCAGGGGTAGAGACCGTGAATCTTCTAAGTGAAGTTGTTGAATCGCTTCTCGATACCCTACATGATCACGTTTTAATAAGTAACTCTTTAGAATCGATTCCGCTTCATACCGATGCTGCAAAATCTCTTGGAACAATCCATTCAAAAATCCAACATGTCCCAAAGCAATCTTAAATGAGGTTACACCTGCTGCTTGCAACGATGCAATCGCTAAAGCAATAACTTCGGCATCTGCTTCAGGAGAAGCATCACCAATCAATTCTACTCCTGTTTGAAAAAACTCTGCATCACGACCTGCTTCTGCCTCTATCGCTCTAAATACTTGCGAATGATAAGAAAGCCGAAGCGGAAGGGAATGATTCTTTAATAAGGAAGACACAACTCGAGCAATGGGTGCCGTCATCTCTGAACGAAGCACGAGTGTGGATCCATATCGATCTAAAAGCTTAAATAATTTCTTATCTGATGTAGAACTAGCTACTCCTACAGTGTCATAATATTCAAGTGTTGGTGTAATAATCTGACGATACCCCCAAAGTTGCATGCAAGCAAGCACCTTAGACTCAATTGAGCGGAGCTTCGTAACTGCTTCTGGCAAATAATCCCTAACTCCAATCGGTTTTTCAAATACTTTTGGTTTTGACACTTTACCCCACCTTACTGATGTTCATGACTATCATTGATGAATAGATGTATGTATACATTTCGCTTTAGTCCGCTACCATGTTACCAAGCTAACAAAATAAAGTAATTATGTACATGTTAGCATGGAATGAATGATGCGTCAACCGTAGTTCGAAGACCTCTTGGGTACATAGGATCTTATGAAGAACGGCGCTTTTGAAAAACTTGCCAACCTGTGGTAACCACACTAACGATCAAAGTTAACCATGCGCTTCTCTTTGGTTGAGGAGGTTTACCACGTCCCATCCGAGCTAGTTGTTGCTCGTACCATATCGTTTCAAGGAGCGCTTTTTTATCAATGAATGGTAATCCTGTAAGAATCGGTCCTCGATTGATCTCAATGACTTCTTGATTCGCAAGCTTGTTAGGTAACGCAGGTTCTAATACAAAAGGTCTCGCCATACCAATCATATCCGTTGCATTTGATTTTACTGCATCAAGCATCACTTCAGGTGTACGAAACCCACCCGTTACGGCGATCGGACAAAGGCAAACTTTTCTGATTTTTTGAGCGAATTCGATGAAATACGCTTCCCTTTCGAAGGTTCGAGAGGACTGCTCATTATTGAAATAACGACCTGCTCCTATCATAACTGGACTTTCATAAGTCCCTCCAGAAATTTCAATCAAGTCCATTCCTAACTTCGATATGGTTTGGATCACATGCGTAGATTCTTCTTCTGTAAATCCGCCTTTTTGGAAATCTGCTGAATTTAATTTGATGCCAACGGGATATTCATTCCCGACTTGTCGACGAATTTGATGATACATTTCTATAAGAAATCTCATTCTATTGTCTATCGTACCTCCCCATTCATCTTGTCTTACATTATGTTTAGGTGATAAAAATTGACTCACTAAGTAGCCATGAGCTCCATGAATTTGTACACCGGTAAATCCTACTTCTTTAGCTAAGCGCGCAGATTCACCAAACCTTATAATCGTTTCTAGAATTTCTTGTTCTGACATAGCTCGAGGTACTGCAAAAAAATGAGCAAGATTTCCTTCAAAAGGAACTGCACTCGGTGCAACAGGTTTCCTCGATATCACTTTTGGAGATTGTTTGCCCGGATGATTTAGTTGTGCCCATAGGTGCGTAGCATGAACAGTACCTACACGCGTCCATTGTTTCAGTTGGTTGTATCCCTCTTCATTCTCTAATACTACATTTCGCGGTTCGCCTAGAGCACGCCGATCTACCATCACATTGCCTGTTACGATTAACCCTGCCCCACCTTCGGCCCATGTTTGATATAGTCGCACGAGCTCAGGTGTTGCTCGATGATCCACTGTCGCCATTCCTTCACTCATAGCTGATTTCATCCATCGATTCTTGATGAGCGCTCCGCATGGTAAGATTAATTGTTGATATAACTCCCCGAAATTCTTCTGCATTATATCTTCCTCCCTATCATTATCCAATCAAACGTAGCCATAAAAAAAGAAAAACCTTAACAAAGGTGTGCCTTCCAAAAAAAACAGACCCGCTGAAGATTATTCTTTAATTTCACGAATTACTTGTAATGGATTTCCTGCTACGAAGCTATGCGGTGCAACATCTTTATGTACAACAGAACCCGCTCCTACAACTGCATAATCCCCGATTGTGATTCCTGGTAAAATCGTAGAATTCGCTCCAATCATGACATGCGAACCAATATGAACTTCTCCAATTCGATATTCGTTAATCAGATATTCATGGGCTAGTATCGTTGTGTTATACCCGATGATCGTATTCCGGCCAACATGAATTTTTTCTGGAAAAAAAACATCTACCATCACCATAAGTGCGAAAGCAGTCGAATCACCTACGTGCATACCTAAGATGTGACGATATATCCAATTCTTCATTTGTAGTGACGGAGAATACCGAGTGATTTGAATGAAAATAAAGTTGCGCATCGCTTTCCATTTGCTGACTGTTCGGTAAATTTGCCAAAGTGCATTCGTATCTTTCACGGGAAACCGCTTTACGCGCCTCAACTCGTGTTCACCACCTCATTCGTTTACTTATGGTTTGTTCTTTTTTGCTTCACTTCCTGAAGTTGTAGCAGAAACTTCGTGATCGCTTGTGTCTGTTGAAGAATCCCCTGATTCTATGGAAGGATCAACTTGTTTCAACAAAGGTTCGATTGGATCAGCATAGGACTGAAGCATAGGGTATTTCCTGCGACGCATGTAAATCAATAGACTTGCAGCAAGAAGAATGCCCACTGCCAAAAGTTGTGAAATGCGAACATTACCTCCATACGTGAGCTCACCTGGTTCAAAAAACAAATCCATAGGCATCCATAAGAAGTTCAATGCCGCACTCAACCAAGAAGGTCCCGTGAAGTCCAAACTATCCGTCCGCAATCCTTCGATAAAAAACCGACCCACGGAATACCATATGAAATAAGTCGCAAACAATTCCCCTGATTTAAAGAAAGGACGACGTCGTAACCATAGTAACAACACTAAACCTGCTAAATTCCAAAGAGATTCATATAAAAATGTAGGATGGTAGAAGATCCCATTTATATTCATGTGCTCAACAATAAAGTTAGGAAGATGCAAGCTGTCTCGTAGAAACGACTCTGCAACAGGACCTCCATGCGCTTCTTGATTGACGAAGTTCCCCCATCTCCCAATGATTTGACCAATGAACAAAGAAGGAGCACATATGTCAACGATTCGCCAAAACGGATATCCTTTTGCTTTAATATAAAAATACCCTGCAATGATCGCACCAATCAGTGCCCCATAAATCGCTATACCTCCTTGCCAAACCATAATGATTTCAATTGGATTGCTTTTGTAGTAATCCCATTTGAAAGCAACATAATACAATCTCGCTCCAATAATTGCAGAAGGAGCTCCAATAATCAGTAAATCACTAAAAAACTCAGACTTGATCAGAAACCTCTTACCTTCTTGAACAACCATTAATAACCCTGCAATAATGGCAGCACACAGAATAATTCCGTACCAATGGATAGAAACAGGCCCTAGTGATATTGCTATGGGATTCATGATTACTCCTTTTTTATTCTAAATTTTCATAGTCTTCAGCAAGAGTTTCTGTTAACTTATTCGTAAACTGTAAAGCGGCGTTGTACCCCATTCTCTTCAATCGATAATTCATTGCAGCGACTTCAACTATGACAGCTAAGTTTCGACCAGGTTTAACAGGAATCGTAACCAAAGGAATGTCTGCATTAATAATGCGAGTTGTTTCTTCATCGATGCCTAATCGATCATATTGTTTTTGTTCTTGCCAGACTTCCAATTGAATAACTAACGAGATATTCGTAACATTTCGTACAGCACCTGCACCAAATAACGTCATCACATTAATAATTCCTACCCCACGGATCTCTAGTAAATGCCGAATAAGTTCTGGAGCATTCCCTGTTAATACATGATCCGCTGTTTGACGAATTTCTACTGCATCATCGGCAATCAGTCGGTGCCCTCGCTTAACCAATTCAAGTGCTGTCTCACTCTTTCCAATTCCACTCGAACCTGTAATCAATATTCCAATCCCATACACATCAACCAATACGCCGTGAATAGATGTAAATGGAGCTAATTTCTTGGCTAAAAAGTCAGTCAGCTTACTTGCAAAAATCGTAGTTGGCAGCATACTTCTAAGCAGTGGTAAATCTTGATTTGATGCTTCTTCGATAATTTCATCAGGCACTTCTAATCCCCTCGTCACGATGATACACGGTGTCGCTTTGTACTGACAGAGTTCATGTACACGTTGTTTTCGCACATCATTAGAAAGCATGGATAAGAAAGATACCTCTGTTCTACCTAGCATTTGCACGCGTTCTCTTGGATAATATTCAAAGTAACCCGCAATCTCCAAACCTGGTCGATATAGGTCGGCAACTGGTATTGTACGGTTTTTGCCGCTTTCACCAGCAAGTACTTCCATTTTAAATTGCTCTATTAAATCCGTGACTCGAACTTTTTTGGCCATCACCAGACTTCTCCTTTACTTTACCCTTAGTTCCATCGTAAAGGAATCCCTCTGTGAAAGCAACAAAAAACCAGTTGGAATAACACCAACTGGCTAATCGTTTTCGATATGACTAGTGTGTACTGATGGATAATGATGTTTCTTTATCAAAAAAGTGAACTTTATTCATATCAATGGCAAGCGTTATCTGTGTATTTTCTTTCACTCCCGAACGACCATCAACACGACATACCATTGTATCCTTAGCTAATCCTGTGATATATAGGAACATTTCGTGACCTAAGTTCTCAGCAACTTCTACGAATGGGGTAACGATTGAATTCGGTGAAGCCTCAATGAATACGGGTTCATCATGGAAATCTTCAGGACGAACTCCCATAATCATTTCTTTTCCAATATATCCTTTGTCTTTGAGGATTTTTGCTTTTCCTGCAGGGACTTCAACATGAATTTCGTTTGCATCGAAATAAAGACTACTGCCTTCATTTACGAGTGTTCCTTCAATGAAATTCATAGAAGGCGAACCAATAAAGCCAGCAACAAAAATATTTACAGGGTTATTGTAGATTTCTTCAGGTGAATCAGCTTGTTGAATGATTCCTTTATCCATAACTACAATTCGCTCGCCCATAGTCATCGCTTCAGTCTGATCATGAGTTACGTAAATAACTGTAGTTTGAAGACGCTTGTGTAATTTGCTGATTTCAGCACGCATCGCTACACGTAACTTCGCATCTAAATTTGAGAGCGGTTCATCCATTAAGAACACTTGCGGTTCACGAACAATTGCACGGCCGAGAGCAACACGTTGTCGCTGTCCACCGGACAATGCTTTAGGTTTACGATCAAGTAAGTGCTCTATGTCTAATATTTTTGCTGCTGCACGAACACGGGCATCAATATCTGCTTTTTTGAATTTACGAAGTTTCAGTCCAAAAGCCATGTTTTGATATACATTCATATGAGGATATAAAGCATATGATTGAAAAACCATTGCAATATCTCTATCCTTTGGAGCTACATCATTCACAAGACGATCCCCAATATAAAGCTCACCTTCAGAGATTTCTTCTAAACCAGCAATCATTCGAAGTGTTGTAGATTTCCCACAACCTGAAGCTCCGACCAAAACTAGAAATTCCTTGTCTTTCACATCAAGGTGAAAATCTTTAACTGTCGCTTCATCATTACCCGAGTATCTTTTAACGATATGATTGAGACGTACACCTGCCATTGGTTGATCCCCCTATCCTATTTTAC
>CAMCVV010000042.1 GCA_945881905.1 Paenibacillus alvei | reverse complement strand
ATCCGGATTATCGCCAAGCGAAGCAAGATGTGTTATCTGTCCAAGATCGATTGCAAAACATCGAAGCGTATACGCAATATAAACGTGCTGAAGAGAATTTGGACCAATTATTATATATGGTCTCGGATTTAGTTGCGAAATCAGTGTCGGACACAATAAAGGTACCGAGTAATAAAGAGCTTTCAACTTCAGGAGGTTGTAGTTCAGGAGGCAGTTGCAGTGGGAAATGCAGTTAGACCCAACATGAAATACAAAGGAGAGAGCTTACGATGATCACAGATCGAAGTGGTATCATCATATGGCTTCATGATATGAAAGCAGCTCGAAATCTAGAACGTTATGGCTCTGTTCATTATATTTCCAAAAAGATGAACTATGTTGTGATGTACGTGAACGCGAGTCAGCTTCTCGAAATGACGAAAACGATTCAGAATCTTCCGTATGTCAAAACGATCGAACCTTCATTCCGCGATCAGATTCCTACTGAATATACGAGCAAGAATGCAGAGAAATTGCGCAATTAATCATTTCAAGCACATGACATGATCTACATACGTATAGAGATGAGGCTTCGAGAGAAGTCTATTTGTCTGACATTAAATGATAGGAAAGCTCCGATCACACACCCCGACTTCTATGTTGAACCCGTTCTCCAAGATGAGTTGAAACTCATTCTTCCCGTGAATCATCCCTTGAATGCACTAAGTTTCATCCATTTCTTACAACAAAAGAAGCTTGAGAAATGGCTATAACGTATACAATCCGGATGCCAGAGATTTAATCTGCTGCTCATCGGGAGTTACGAATAATGTTTTCTGATGTTCATATATGACATAGCCCGGCTTCGCTCCGTTAGGTTTGTGAACATGTTTGATAAGGGTATAATCGACAGGAACAGTGCTTGATGCTCTTGCTTGGCTATGATATGCTGCGATTTGAGCCGCTTCTAATAATGTCGCATCTGTATATGTCTTACTGCGAATGACGACATGAGAACCAGGAATCGCTTTGGTATGAAGCCAAGTGTCTTGGGCATGAGCGATTCGTTGCGTAAGAAAGTCATTTTGGGTATTGTTTTTGCCTACTAGAATGGGAATGCCTTCACTTGAAGTAAAACAAGATAACGTGGGTTTATCTTGTTTTTTGCGTTTTTTCTTTGTGGTGGTACGTTCACGCAAGTAATGCTGATCGATTAATTCTTGACGAATTTCTCCGACATCTGCAAGCGAAGCGGTGTGTAACTGAAGCAGTATCGTTTGAAGGTATTCGATTTCTTGATCTGTAGAATCCATTTGCTCATGAATGATGTGCAAACTATTTTTCATTTTATGATATTTTTTGAAATACCGTTGTGCATTTTCAGCAGGGCTGAGCATGGTATCGAGATGAATACATAAGAGGGGTTGAGATTCCTCGTAATAGTTATGGACTTCAATTGCAGTCATCCCTTTGTGGATGAGGTGCATGTGAGCGGTTAGGAGCTCTCCAAGCATGCGAAGATGCTCCGCTTCCTGTGCATCGTCTAAGGATTGTTGTAACTTATCACGTTTTTTGATATTTTTGTTGATCTCATTTTGCAGGAAGCGAATCATATCGGATACGCGTTGTTTGACGGTATCACGTTCGGCCTTATCTCCATAATACGCTTCAAGACAGGTTTGGGTATCTGTATACGCAGTGCGCTGTCCTTGTTTATGTGTGAGTAAAATAACGGAGAAGAACGATTTCCCTGAAGACGTTTCTTCAATGATGTGAGGTTCGTACTGATGCGCAATTAAATGTGTCTGGACGTCAGTAAATACAGACCAAAGACATGTGAGTTGCTCGGTGGTCATTTGTTGCCAGGAAGGGATCACACCACTTCGATACACAAGTTCTCTTGCAACGAGTGGGCTAATTCCACTAAAACGTTCGACAAGGCGTTGCGGCGCATCTTCAGATGACACTAATACTGAGGATTCTGTGTGAATGCTGTCTGGTTGTATGAATTCTGTGTGAATGCTGTCTGGTTGCAGGTGCATCACATCATGAGGTTCTTCGTTCAAGTTCTTCTGCTCAACAAAAGCTTCGAAAAAGCAGGTCTCATTGACATACAGTGGGTTGAGCTTATGCTGCTCTGGAGGCGACATATAACGTGTACCCGGCATGACGACACGGTAACTACTCAATGCAGGGGTGACATGGTGTATCCCATCGATGATCGATTGTTGTTCAGGATCAATTAAGATGAGATTGCTATGGCGACCCATTAATTCTACAATCAGCACGACGTGACGAATATCGCCAAGTTCATCGCGATGACGAATATGCAGATGAATGATCCGTTCAAGGCCAATCTGATGAATGGCTTCGATTACACCACCTTCGGCATACTTGCGCAGTAACATGCAGAACATCGGAGCTTCTGCAGGGTTTACAAACGTGTACTGTGTCAAGTGAGCACGTGGATACGTAGGATTAGCGGATAGGATTAAACGAACGGTTTCTCTATGCATTCGAATTTGTAACACAATGTCATGTGGGGTAGGTTGGTGAATTTTATGAATACGTCCTCCCACATAGGCTTGCCATTCATGAACCATGGCGTGTAGAACGATTCCGTCAAGAGACATATCAACAAACAACTCCATTTCTATATATACATATCTGATCGCTAGAGGATCTCTTCATGTGCGACATAACAGGGATATTCATTTGCTTGTCTGCATACATTTACGATACAGCAGGGAGGGTGGATTTGCAACCGAGAAGGGAGTCATACAGATGAGTTACAAGCAATGGTATCAAATGACAGTAGCAGAAGTCTTACAGCAACAGCTTGTGCAGGTTGATCAAGGATTAGTATCAGATGAAGTGAAAAAACGACAAGAAGACGGCGTGAACGAGCTTTCAGAAGGTCAACGTGTCAGTGGTCTTGCGATTTTCTTGCATCAATTTCAAGATTTTATGGTATTGGTTTTACTCGGGGCAACGCTCATATCCGGTCTTCTAGGTGAATACCTAGATGCCATAACGATTATTGCGATTATTATCATGAACAGTATTCTTGGTTTCATTCAAGAGTTCAAAGCCGAACGATCATTATCTAAATTAAAACAATTATCAGCTCCTACAGCAAAAGTGACAAGAGATCACATCATGCAACACATCCCTGCCAAAGACTTGGTTCAAGGGGATATCGTATCGATGGAAAGCGGTGATCGCGTACCTGCTGATGTCAGGTGGATTGAAGTGCACGGCTTATTCATCGAAGAATCAACGTTAACCGGTGAATCTGTTCCTGTATGCAAATCGATTGATGCGATTACAGAAGATGAAAGTTCAATTGCAGATCAGTTGAATATGGGATTTCTCGGCACGATGGTGGTGAGAGGCACCGCTAAAGCTGTCGTGGTCCGAACAGGTATGCAAACCGAGATGGGGAAAATTGCTCATTTGATCCAATCTACACAAACACTGGCTACTCCTTTGCAGCGCAGACTCGAACAACTAGGTAAATTGCTCATTGGTGTAGCGATAGGTTTAACTGTTGTTGTAGTGGTTGCAGGTATTGTCCATGGACAACCTCCTTACGAAATGTTTCTTGCAGGTGTCAGTTTAGCTGTAGCAGCAATTCCCGAAGGACTTCCTGCCATCGTCACGATTGCTCTAGCTCTAGGTGTCCAGAGGTTAATCAAACGAGAAGCGATTGTGCGTAAATTACCTTCTGTCGAAACATTAGGATGTGCATCTGCGATATGTTCAGATAAAACAGGTACGTTGACTCAAAATAAAATGACTGTGACGCATCTGTGGGTAAATGGATTAGATTATGAAGTCACAGGGGACGGGTATGCTCCGCATGGAGAGATACAGCGAAATCATAAATCCATCTTACTTTCCGAAGACAGCAGTTTACGAAAGTTGATAGAAATCTCTGCGTTTTGTAATAATGCTCAATTAATCGAACACACCAATCCTCCATCACCAAGAAAACCTAAATCGATGCCATCTAGCCAATGGGTAATCCAAGGCGATCCTACAGAAGGAGCCCTCGTTGTGCTTGCAGCAAAAGCAGGGTTTCAAATCAATCGACGTGAATCGGCACATCTTCGCGAGAAAGAATTTCCTTTTGACGCCCAACGAAAGAGGATGTCTGTCCTTGTAGCGCACCAAAGTAATCGCTGGGTGTGTACGAAGGGTGCTCCTGATCTGTTGATGGAAGTATGTTCTTATATTTTATGGGGAGATAAAGTAATCCCGTTCACAGCGACATTAAAACAAAAAGTTCTAGCAGCTAACGAGCATATGGCTAAAGCAGCACGACGTGTGTTAGCGTTAAGTTATCGTGAACTCCATCATACAGAGTCGTGTTCTTCAATGGAGGAAGCTGAGCAAAAGTTAATTTTCGTCGGTCTCGTAGGAATGTTCGATCCGCCACGTAAAGAAGCTCGTGAAGCGATTCGGATTTGCCATAAAGCAGGCATCAAGACCGTGATGATTACAGGGGATCACCAAACCACAGCAGAAGCCGTCGCTGTTCAAATTGGTATGCTCAGCTCACCGGGAAGCACATTAAGTGGGCGAGAGCTTCAAGCCATGGATGATGAAGAATTGGATCGACGGATCGATGACACACAGGTATTCGCTCGTGTAACTCCTGAACACAAATTGCGGATTGTGCAATCTTTTCAACGCCAGGGGCATGTAGTCGCTATGACAGGAGATGGTGTCAATGATGCACCAGCCATCAAAGCAGCAGATATCGGTATTGCTATGGGGATCACGGGTACAGATGTAACCAAAGAAGCAGCTGATTTAGTTCTGCGCGATGATAACTTCGCTACGATCGTAGCTTCGATCGAGGAAGGCCGAAATATTTATGAAAATATCCGCAAATTTATTCGATATTTACTTGCATCGAATGTCGGAGAGATCATGACGATGTTTCTTGCGATGATGATGGGGATGCCTCTGCCACTGATTCCGATTCAAATCTTGTGGGTTAATCTCGTGACAGATGGGTTACCTGCGATGGCATTAGGGGTAGATCCCGCAGAGAAAGATGTCATGACACAGCAACCGCGACAAGCCAAAGAAAGTATTTTTGCTCGACGATTGGGATGGAAAATTATTAGCCGTGGGATGTTGATTGGGATATGCACATTGATTGCTTTTTGGCTCATACTTCGCTTGGACCCTACGAATCCTGAGCACTTGATCAAAGCGCAAACGGTAGCTTTTGCTACGTTGGTTATGGCTCAATTGATTCATGTTTTTGATTGTCGTAGTTCGCGTTCGATTTTCCATCGAAATCCATTTCAGAATAAATATCTTGTGCTGGCTGTGATTTCGTCTTTGATTCTATTGCTATTCGTTATGTATATGGAATCGTTGCAACCGATTTTCAAAACAGTTCCTTTAGGTCTTGCAGAGTGGGTGCTTGTGCTTGTATTTGCAAGTATACCTAGTGTCCTCATGGGTGTAGGCAGTGTGTTACAGCCATCTCCGCCTCGTCATTCGAATAACAAGAGGCTAAAGGCTCAAGTGAAATTCAAATAGAGATCATTCAGTGACATATCCAAAAATATCGTGCTATGATCTGACAATTGTTATGAATCATGCGACATCTTATGATAGAATAAAAAGTAAATTAAAGTTCAATCAAGGGGTGTCGAGGATATTGTTGAAATTCACAAAAATGCATGGCTTAGGGAATGATTTCATTATCGTGGCAGATGAGCAATCGTTGCCAACTGCAGCACGAGAATTAGCGATTCGATGGTGTGATCGGAATTTCGGTATTGGTGCCGACGGGTTAGTGTTTATCCTTCCTTCGCTTCGCGCTGACTTCATGATGCGTATTATGAATCCCGACGGATCAGAAGCAGAGCAATGTGGTAATGCGATTCGCTGTGTGGCGAAGTATGTCGTTGATCACCAACTGATGGATCGTGAAGTGTTCACGATTGAAACGATAGGGGCAGGGGTTCAACCTGTGCAAGTAACGATTGAAGATCATCGAGTTAAAGCTGTTCGCGTGAATATGGGCAAACCGATACTAGAAGGTTTACACATCCCGACGATAGTCGACCAACCTGTTGTGATGAACCATCCGATTGAAGTGCAAGGTCGTACTTTTCATTTCACTGCTGTATCGATGGGAAATCCGCATTGTGTGATCTATGTCGATGATGCTGCGCAATTTGATCTACATACGTGGGGACCACTGCTCGAGAAGCATCCGCTGTTCCCCAAAAAGGTGAATGTTGAATTTGTAACGGTCAACCATCGTCAGCAAGCGGATATGCGTGTCTGGGAGCGAGGAGCGGGTCCTACGCTAGCTTGTGGTACAGGTGCATGTGCTACCCTTGTAGCTTCCGTGATGAACGGGTTGTCCGATCGCACTGCGACGATTTCCCTTGCAGGCGGAGACTTGTTGATCGAATGGAATGAATCAGATCATGTCGTCTATATGACAGGACCAGCTGCAGAAGTATTCCACGGGGAGTTCGTGTGATCAACTGCGCATCGGTGACGTGTTCATCAATGAAAGCACTGCTTGCATGAACTGTTTCACAAATTGAAGGTGGTGTGAACGTACTTGAAACCAGATCTTCGCTATATCTTACAAGATCGCATACTCATCGCAGATGGTGCGATGGGAACCTATCTCTATCAAATGGGCTTGCCTATCGGTATTTCCTATGAAGAATTGAATTTGGTGCAGCCTCAAACCATTGCTGAAGTGCATCGACAATATTATGCAGCTGGAGCTCGTTTGATCGAAACCAATACCTTCTCAGCGAATCGAGTGAAGTTATCGAAGTTCGGATTAGAAACAGAGATGGAACAGATCAATCGTGCAGGGGTGGCTCTTGCTCGACAAGCTGTGGGACAGGATGCTTACATTGTAGGTGCGATCGGTTCCATTCGAGCAGGAAAGCGTAACAATGTACGAACGGTTGATGTCAAAAAAGCTTTTCGAGAACAAATTCATGTATTAATCGATGAAAACGTAGATGGCTTGATGCTCGAAACGTTTTATGATCTCAATGAGCTTTTGTTAGCCGTTACTCTCGTACGGGAGCTGAGTAGTACGATTCCATTGATCTGTCAATTTGCGACAGAAGGTACGGGTACGACGCAAGATGGCTTTGAATTGCTAGATGCTTTCGAGCAGTTAAAAGATCATGGAGCTGATGTCGTAGGATTCAATTGTCGCGTCGGACCTAATGGGATTATGCGCACGGTGGAGAGTCTTGCTAAAGCTCAAGTGCTTCCTCTGTCTGTGTTTCCTAACGCTGGTTTGCCCGATTATGTAGACGGTACGTACACGTACACAGCAACACCGGCGTATTTCGCGCAGAGCGCGCTTCGCTTCGCAGCGCTCGGCGCGCGGATCATCGGCGGCTGTTGTGGCACGACACCGGAGCACATCGCTGCTGTCGCGCAAGCGATCAGTAGCGATGTGCCTGTATCGGTGTCAGTGGAGTCCAACGCCGAAGGGGGTAGCTCTCGCTCGAAGCGTACGGAGCGTATCGACGTGCGAGAGCAGGTGCAGCAGCTCGCATCTGCGAGCGCTGCGCGACCGACGCTCTTGGACATCGTCAAAGAGCGTCACACCGTGATCGTCGAGCTCGATCCACCGCGAGACCTCGACATTGAGAAGTTCATGCTCGGAGCGCAAGCTTTGCATGAACAGCGCGTCGACGCGATCACGATGGCTGACAATTCACTAGCAGTCACACGCATGAGCAATCTTGCTTTGGGTTCCTTGTTGCAAGAGAAGCTCGACGTGAGACCTCTTGTACATATCGCATGCCGCGATCGCAATATGATTGGCACACAATCCCATCTCATGGGATTACATGCATTAGGCATCGACCATGTGCTTGCCGTGACAGGAGACCCTGCCAAATTCGGGGATTTGCCGGGTTCAAGCTCTGTGTATGATTTGACTTCGTTTGAAATCATTCGTATGATTAAACAATTGAATGAAGGCATCGCTTTCTCTGGTAAACCACTGAAGAAGAAAGCGAATTTCGTCGTTGGAGCAGCTTTTAATCCGAATGTGAAATATCTAGACAAAGCCATTCAACGATTAGAGCGCAAAATCGAAGCAGGCGCCGATTACATCATGACGCAACCTATATATGACCCCCAATTGATTGTTCACATGTATGAAGCTACGCGACATATTCAAGTACCGATTTTTGTAGGCGTGATGCCACTAGCTAGTGGACGCAATGCTGAGTATTTACATAACGAAGTCCCAGGTATCCAACTATCAGATTCCGTTCGCCAGCGCATGAAAGATTTGGATGGTCCAGCTGGACGTAAGATGGGAATTGAGATTGCTAAAGAACTCCTTGATGTCATCATGCCGTATTACCATGGCATTTATATCATGACACCTTTTTTATTATATGAACTGAGTGTAGAATTAACACAATATGTGTGGAAAAAATCAAATCGTTAGGTTTTTTACTTGTACCCATTTTCAAAATGGATTAATATAGAGAAATACAATGCTGTGCTATGATTAATCATTCTTCACGTTGAACTACTCCGATATGTTTGCACTATACATCGCAGATAAGACTTCACGCTAATCATCATAGGAATGATTCACTAATATGCATGAAGCCCTGATTAGCTTCATGAGGAGGATTTCGGAATGGTTATCAAATTAATTAACATTGGTTTTGGTAATATTGTCTCTGCGAATCGAATTATATCGATTGTAAGTCCTGAATCAGCACCGATTAAGCGTATTATTCAAGAAGCACGTGAACGTCATATGCTTGTCGATGCTACATACGGTCGTAGAACGCGTGCAGTTATTATTATGGATAGCGACCATGTGATATTATCAGCTGTGCAGCCAGAAACCGTGGCGCACCGACTATCCAATAAGGAAGATGTTCATGACGACTAAGACAATTACAATGGATCGTCAACGAGGTGTATTGCTTATTCTATCAGGTCCTTCCGGAGTGGGGAAAGGTACTGTTGGAGCTTCATTACGGAGAAATTCTACAAGTGTAGTGTATTCTGTATCAGCGACGACACGCAATCCACGCGCAGGTGAACAAGAAGGAATCGACTATTTCTTCAAAACCAAAGAACAATTCGAACAAATGATTGCGAATAATGAATTGTTTGAATGGGCTGAATATGTAGGACAATATTACGGTACCCCTAAACGATTCGTCGAAGATATGTTACAATCAGGGAAAGACGTCATTTTAGAAATTGAAGTACAAGGCGCTCGAAAAATCAAACTTCAATCGGACGAAGGGGTATTTATTTTCCTTTTACCACCGTCTCTTGAAGAATTGCGTAAACGTATCGTATCAAGAGGATCAGAATCCGATGAAGTCATCTCGATACGCATGTCTGTCGCGATTAATGAAATACACATGATCGAACATTATGATTATGCAATCATCAATGATCATGTCCAAACCGCATGCGCTAAAATACAAGCGATTTTAGCAGCAGAGCATTGTCGTCGGGAACGCTTTATGACTGAAATTATCCAATGGACGAAAGAGGTGAAATAAGAATATGTTATATCCATCGATCGATATCATGCTGACGCAAGTAGACAGCAAATATTCATTAGTCGTAGCAGCAGCAAAGCGAGCTAGAATGTTGCGTGACGGAAATAAATCTCTTTTGAAATCACCTCACTCTCATAAACAAGTAGGTGTAGCATTGGAAGAAATATACAATGAATTAATTACCTATGAGAAACTACCTAAGCCAGAAGATAACGAAGAAACAGAGTAAGCTGAACAACTAAAGATGTAGTTCCCGTTCCTTCTCTAACGAGTGACGATGAAACAGAGTAAGCTGAACAACCCTAGTGGTTGTTTTTTTCTAAGGAGAAAGGCGGATACTTCATGATCGCAGGAAAAAAAATCGTCATCGGTGTTTGTGGAGGAATTGCTGCTTATAAAGCTGCAGCGTTAACGAGTAAATTGGTGCAAGCTGATGCGCAAGTACGTGTCATTATGACAGCGTCTGCGCAACAATTCATTACGCCTTTGACTTTCCAAACTTTGTCCAAGCACCATGTGTATATCGATACATTCGATGAAGCAGATCCAGCTTCCATCTCTCATATTGCTTTAGCAGATGAAGCGGATGCATGTATCATTGCACCGGCCACTGCACATGTCATAGCTAAACTTGCTCATGGTTTAGCTGATGATATGCTTTGCACTACATTACTTGCTACGAGAGCTCCCATCTTTATCGCACCAGCAATGAATGTACACATGTTCGCGAATATCATTGTCCAACAAAATATTCAGAAGCTTTCAGAACGAGGCATACACTTTATTGAACCTGAGGACGGCCCACTTGCTTGCGGATATGTCGGCAAAGGTCGATTAGCAGAACCTGAAGACATTGTACAGGTCCTCGAGGACTATTTCGCTGAATCGCTTTCTTGGTCAGGAAGAAAAGTTCTGGTTACTGCAGGAGGCACGATCGAGCGTATCGATCCTGTTCGCTATATAACCAATGACTCATCAGGGAAAATGGGATATAGCTTAGCAGAGGAAGCTGTGAGAAAAGGAGCACATGTCACACTGATCACTACGCCCACAGCACTTACACCTCCATCTGGTGCTGAAGTCGTTTCCGTTGTTTCTGCATTAGACATGCACGAAGCGGTCCGATCACGTTTCATAGACATGGATGTGATATTGATGGCTGCTGCTGTAGCTGATTATCGCCCTGTATCACCCGCTTCTCAAAAAATCAAAAAAAAGGATGCACATCTCTATATCGAATTGACGAAAAACCCTGATATTCTCCAAGAAATCGGTGAACAGAAGTCGCACCAATTTCTTGTGGGATTCGCTGCAGAAACAGAACATCTCGCTCAACACGCGATGGAGAAGTTGGCACGTAAACACTGCGATCTCCTTATTGCCAATGATGTGACGCAAGTTGGTGCTGGTTTTCGAGTGGATACGAATATAGTCCACATCTTTGACCAACACGGATGTGTTGATGTTTACCCATTACTCAGTAAACGAGAAATATCACGTCGCATTCTAGCGCTGATTGATCAGCGGCTAGCGAGTTCTCCTGCACAAACCAAACGAATACCTTCCTCTACGGTTTCGAGAAGTCAGTTGGGTGAGTATCAATGATTGCCAAAGTCATTGTTGACGTTCCAGCCAAACAAACGAATCGAGCTTTTGATTATTTCATACCGTTACACCTTCAGCCTTGGCTAGACATCGGGAGTCGAGTTGCTGTTTCTTTTGGTTCGCGATTATTGCAAGGATTTGTTGTAGATATCCAGGAACAGACGGATCTAGATGTGACAACGTTAAAAGAAGTTGTTGAAGTGCTAGATGTCACTCCTCCACTGACTAAAGAATTAGTTGAATTAGCTACATGGATGAGTCGTACCTATGTGTGTCCTGAAGTCATAACGTTACAAGCAATGTTACCTCGTGCACTGAAAGCGAAGTATGAACGTCATGTGCAATGTAATCCCCATGCGTGGCAAAACATTGCCGAATATGATGTATTGCAGCAGATGATCATGCAGTTTATTACCTCTAAGTCTGTTGTGAAGATGGAAGCCTTACTCCGCCAATTTCCTCACGAGTCCGCTGTCGTGAAGCAGATGATTGTAACAGGAATGCTCATCGAAGAGCAAATGATTAAAGACCAGCTAGCTAGGAAAACGATACACGTCGTTACATGTAGTGTACCTTGGGACGATTTGCCAGCGATCATCGAGCAATTATCGTCAAAAGCAAGAAAACAACGTGAAGTCCTAACGTATTTCTTGACACATCAACAAGACATACCTATGTCAGAACTTACACAAAAGCTGAAAGCTAGTGCAAGTACAATCCATAGCCTCGCAGATGCGCACTACCTTCAAGTCAAAGAAATGGAAGTACAGCGAGACCCTTATGCCCATCGAGAGTTTCCTTATATGCCGCCACAGACGTTGACTGAAGAACAACAGAAGGTTTTTGAACCGATTCAACAACAGCTTTGGGCACAAAAATTCAAGGTGTTTTTGCTTTATGGTGTAACCGGCAGTGGTAAGACAGAGGTGTATTTGCAAGCAATTCAAATATGCCTTGATTTGAATCAACAAGCGATAATGCTTGTTCCAGAAATCTCACTGACGCCTCAAATGGTGGAGCGATTCAAAGGGAGATTTGGAGACAAAGTAGCTGTATGGCATAGTCGATTATCTGCAGGTGAGCGATATGACGAATGGCGTAAAATCAGACGAAACCAAGTGGATATCGTGATTGGAGCGCGTTCTGCTATTTTTGCTCCATTTCAACACATTGGACTGATTGTTATCGATGAAGAACATGAAGCAACGTATAAACAAGAGGATAGTCCGAAATACCATACGCGAGATGTCGCGATAAAGCGAGCTCAAGCACATCAAGCTTCTGTGATCTTAGGCTCAGCTACACCATCGCTTGAAAGTATATATCAAGCAAAGCTAGCGGTAGCGCAAGCTCCGGCAATAAAGCCGTCAAGCCATGCACCAGAACCACTAGCGCCAGTGATTCTCAGTCAGCTTGCCAATAAGCAACCTTACACGTTACTTACGCTTCATTCACGTGTAGAAAACAGGCCTTTGCCATATGTGCATGTCGTCGATATGAGAACGGAGCTCAAAGACGGGAATCGTTCTATGTTTAGTCGACCGTTGCATCGTGCAATTGAAGCGCGTCTAGCGCGGCAAGAGCAAACAATTCTATTACTGAATCGCAGAGGTTATGCGACTTTTGTAATGTGTCGATCGTGTGGATTTGTCTGCAATTGCCCGAACTGCGAGGTTTCTTTGACGTATCATCAAGTGAACCAATCCCTGCGTTGCCATTATTGTGGTTACGCGGAACAGATGGTTTCTGCGTGTCCTCAATGTGCATCTGAGCATATCCGGCATTTTGGTACAGGGACGCAACGTGTCGAAGAAGAACTCAGTCGATTGTTTCCAGGTATTCGTATTATTCGTATGGATGTGGATACAACCAACGAAAAAGGTGCTCATGAGAAATGGCTGACGAAATTCGCTCGACGAGAAGCTGATGTCTTACTCGGCACGCAAATGGTAGCCAAAGGACTCGATTTCCCTGATGTCACGCTCGTTGGAGTGATCGCTGCAGATTCGAGTCTGAACATCCCTGACTTTCGTTCTTCCGAAAGAACATTTCAGCTATTGACACAAGTAGCAGGTCGAGCAGGTCGTCACCACAAAGAAGGTGAAGTCTTCATACAGACATATTCACCGGAGCACTATATCATTCAATCGGCGAGTCAACATGACTATCGCGCCTTTGCTAGACAAGAATTGAATCTTAGGTCAAAATTACACTATCCACCGTATTGTCGCTTAGTATTGATTACTCTTTCACATGAGCAAGTAGATTTTTTAGTGAAAATCGCGCACGCTTTTGCGAAGCGACTTATTGAATTAACACTACCGCAACATCCTACAGAACAAGAGCATGTTGAAGTGTTAGGGCCTGTGGCTTCACCTTTATCACGAATCAAAGATAGATATCGGTTCCAATGCGTGGTAAAATATGCAGGAGAATCAAATAAAGCTGCACTGGTGATGGAAGCCATCGCTACAGCTACTCAGTTTTTTGAAGATCAAATGCAACGACAGAAATTACAAATACATGTCGATGTGGATCCCCAATTTTTAATGTGAGGCACACATCTATTTTATGACAAAGGCAGGATATTCAGATGGCGATTCGAATTATAGTGAAAGATCCAGATCCCGTTCTACGTGAAAAAGCAATACAGGTAACGAAATTCAATGCGAATCTGCACAAATTACTACGTGATATGGCAGAAACCATGTATGACGCGCAAGGATTAGGGCTTGCTGCTCCACAAATTGGTATTCAAAAACGTGTGATTATCATGGACTGTGGCAATGAGCAAGGTTTAATTGAACTGGTTAACCCCAAAGTGATTTCAGTAAACGGAGAACAATTAGGTCCCGAAGGTTGTTTGAGCATACCCGGTATTCGTGGTGATGTCCTGCGTCCGCTTCATGTGACTTTGCAAGGACAAGATCGCTTTGGTGAGTCCTTCACGATTGAAGGCAGTGAATTGCTTGCTCGCTGTATGATGCATGAAGTGGATCACTTGAATGGGATCTTATTTACGGATTTCGCTGAACGTATATATGCAATAGATGATGGGGAAGGTGCCGAAGAGTGAAAGTCATATTCTTCGGGACGCCTGAATTTGCAGTAGCAACTTTGCGAATGCTTGTCCATGAGCAATACCACGTGGTTGCTGTTGTGACGCAACCTGATCGACCCAAAGGTCGCAAGCGCATTTTAACGCCTTCTCCTGTGAAAGTCGAAGCGTTATCTCATCAAATCCTGGTTCTTCAACCTGAAAAAATAAAAGATCGTTCTGCTCTAGATGAAATGACACAATTGGAACCGGACCTGATCATTACTGTAGCTTACGGCCAAATCTTACCTAAACAATTATTAGATCTGCCTAGGTACGGATGTATCAATGTCCATGCATCCTTATTGCCCAAGTATCGTGGAGGGGCACCGATTCATTATGCTGTGATGCGCGGAGATCAAGTGACAGGCATTACGATTATGAATATGGCTGTAGGCATGGATACGGGAGATATCTTAACCCAATGCCAAGTTCCGATCACGGATCGAGATACTACGGGTTCTATGTTCGAGAAACTGCAGATAGCAGGAGCAGAGTTGCTGAAAGCAACGCTACCACTTCTTTTGTCAGCTCAGATTGTTCCTATACCACAGCATCATGATGAAGCGATCTACGCGCCTACGATTACACGAAAAGATGAATACATGGATTGGTCGCGGACAGCGACAGAGCTCCATTTGCAAATCCGCGGTTTATGTCCTTTCCCTGGTGCATATACCACGTGGCAAGGTGAAACAATGAAAGTATGGGAAAGTGTGCGGCTTCCTGAATCCACGATAGCCACTACGCAACGATCTATGTCTTCACAAACAGTTCCCACGTACATTGCACCTGGAACAGTGATCGCTTTCAACGACCAAGGGATCGATGTTTTGACAGGTGAAGGGGTATTGAGGCTTACTGTAGTCCAACCCTCAGGTAAGAAATCAATGCCGGTAGCGGAATTTTTGCGCGGAAATCAAATCACAATAGGTGCTCAGTTTGGAGCAATGGACTATGCATAGCGATTGAATAAAGATGAATACGGAATAACTTAAATGAAAGAGAGGTAGTTCATTGGATAAACCAGGTATACCCGCTTCACCAAAGCCACAGCGAACTACAGATGCGAAGAGAAGACCCTCACATACGCGAACCCATCCTACGCAATCAGCTCATCATCGGTCTGCTCGACTTGTATCTGCGCGTGAGCTTGTGCTAGACGCATTGATGCGCATCAATATCGATCAAGCGTATAGTCATCTGGTGTTACATCAATTTTTACAAAAACACCAAGTGAAACCTGCCGATCGTCGTTTGGTTACAGAGATCGTCTATGGAACGATATCACGGCTATCTACCATCGATTATTTTTTGGGACAATACGTTCAACAACCACTTGCTAAGCTCGATTCATGGGTCAAATGCTTACTTGAACTGAGTCTTTATCAGTTGCTTTACTTAGATCGTGTACCCGATCATGCGATTGTCCATGAAGCTGTAGAAATTGCTAAAGTTCGAGGGCACCAAGGGATTTCAAGTATGGTCAACGGGGTATTGCGTAACTTGATTCGTAATAAGTCTCAACTCGTTATTCCTGAGCATCTACCTCTATTGGAGCGCTATTCATTGATTTATTCTCATCCACAGTGGCTTATCGAACGATGGATTCACGAACGAGGTGAACAATTAACCGAGCAAATCTGTATCGCAAATAATCAATCTCCTTCGCTTAGTATTCGAACCAACACGATGATGCAGTCGCGAGAACAGCTGATGGAACAATTACAAGCAGCTGGAGTAGAAGTCTTTGCTTCATCTCTAGCACATGCAGGGATTATTGTGAAATCAGAAGGCAGTATAGCGGATATAGCAGCGTATACACAAGGAAACTTCACGATTCAAGACGAAAGCTCCATGCTTGTCGCAGAAGTAGTCGACCCTCAGCCGGGTATGAACGTATTAGATTGTTGTGCAGCTCCAGGTGGGAAGACGACGCACCTCGCAGAATTAATGCATGATACAGGAGACATATGGGCGTGTGATATTCATGCGCACAAACAATCATTGATTGAACAACACATACAACGGTTGCATCTTTCGAGCATTCATACGATGGTAGATGATGCACAAAATCTGCAACAGCATTTTCCAGCTCATACATTTGACCGCATTTTGCTAGATGCGCCTTGCAGTGGATTTGGTGTTATCCGACGTAAACCTGACCTCAAATGGAAGAAACAGCCACAGGACCTTATTGCGATTTGTGCTATACAATACCAGTTACTTCGCAGTGTCGCGAGCTTGCTGAAAATCGGTGGTATTTTGGTTTATAGTACATGTACAATTGAAAAAGCAGAAAATCAAGACATCATTGAGAGATTCGTTAGCGAGCATCCCAACTTCGTGTTAGCTCCTTTTCCTGATGCCGTGTTATCACGTCTCAATGAGGACAGCACTCGACAAAAACCAGGTTTATTACAAATTTATCCACAGGATTATCACTCTGATGGGTTTTTTATAGCAAGATTGCTCAAAATTGACGAAAACTGCGCTTAAGTTTCGTGTCATTGTGGGTGGTTTTGTGTTAGAATACATAGTATTAGTTCGTGATTGAGGTATTCCAAAGTTTGAAGTATAGGTTGTGATCAGCAATTGAAGCCTTTTGTGTATGATTTACGATGGGAAGAATGGCAAGAATGGGTGAAAGCGCAAGGAGAGTCTCTCTTTCGAGCTGGACAAATTTTTGATTGGTTATATGTGAAGCGCGTGACAAGTTTTGAGGAAATGACCAATCTCCCTAAATCCTTACGGATTCAATTAGTGGAGCAATTTTCTTTCGTGACTTTATCTGAAATCGCCAAATACGAATCTCAAGATGGAACGATTAAATTTTTATTTGCTCTTGAAGATCAAAATGCGATCGAAACTGTGATAATGAAGCATCAATATGGCAATAGCATCTGTGTCACGACGCAAGTAGGTTGTCGTGTGGGTTGTACGTTTTGTGCTTCTACACTGGGTGGACTCAAACGTGATTTGAGTGCAGGAGAAATCGTTGCTCAAGTCGTTATAGCACAAAAAATGTTAGATGCACAGCAAGAGCGTATTAGCTCTATTGTCATTATGGGTATCGGTGAGCCTTTTGAAAATTATGATAACACGATGAAGTTTTTACGCATCATGATTCATGAAAAAGGATTGAACATTGGACAAAGACATATCACTGTATCTACAAGTGGTATTGTCCCTAATATATATCGATTTGCAGATGAGAACTTACAAGTGAATTTAGCGATTTCTATTCATGCACCTAACGATCAATTGCGGTCTAAGTTGATGCCTGTGAATCGCAGATTTCCATTTGCTGATTTACTCCAAGCATGTAAGTATTACTTAGCGAAGACGGGGCGTCGTATTACATTCGAATATGCATTGATGGGCAATGTGAATGACCAAGCTGAACACGCGGAAGAACTGGCTCTAGTGCTTCAAGATATGTCATTGTGTCACGTTAATTTAATCCCTGTTAATTACGTTGCAGAACGCGATTTCAAGCGTACTTCACGTGATGATATTTTTCAATTTCAAAGAATTCTTGAACGCCATAATATCAATGCTACGATTCGTCGTGAACAAGGAAGTGACATCGCAGCAGCTTGTGGGCAATTACGTGCAAAACATGTGGAGTTAAAATCATGAGGTGATGATGTTTGGAATTAGTTAGTTTGTCTGATATTGGTCAAGTCCGATCAGTCAATGAAGACAGATGTATGACACAAGGTAATATCAACGGGTTATCGATTGCTATAGTTGCAGATGGCATGGGAGGACATAACGCAGGAGACATTGCTAGTCAGTTAGCTATCGACTTGGTTTTTGAGCAATTGCAATCGATTAGCGTGGAGATGCCCATTCAAACGTGTATGCAACTTCTTCATCAAGCGATTTCACAAGCGAACCAGCGGATTTATGAATTGTCTAATTCTAATCTTGAATATCGCGGTATGGGCACGACTTTAGTTGTTGCGGTCGTCTACGAGAAACAATTTATCATCGCTCATATCGGAGACAGTCGCGCTTATTTGTTTCAGGAGTCACGAATTACGCAACTCACTGTGGATCATTCACTCGTTAGTGAATTAATTAAAAGCGGTCAAATTTCACCAGATGAAGCAGAACATCATCCGCGAAAACATATCTTAACGCGAGCGCTGGGCACGGAAATTCAAATTGAAGTCGATATGCATCGTTTTGATTGGATGCCTGGTGATGTTATTTTATTGTGCACCGATGGGTTAAGCGGTTTGATCGATGCTGATCAAATTTTACACATTGTAGATTCTTCTCAACATCTTGAAGAAGCTTCTCATACACTTATCCATCAAGCACTCGATGCAGGTGGATATGACAATATCACTTTAGCCCTTATTGCACATCACAAATCAATTCGAAAGGGGCAATAAGCATTGATTGGTCATAAGCTTGTAAGCAGATATGAAATCCTCAAGCAAATCGGTGGCGGCGGAATGGCTGTTGTCTATGTAGCGCTTGATCAATTATTACATCGGCATGTTGCAGTCAAAGTATTAAGGCAACAATATGTAAATGATGAAGAATTTATTCAACGCTTTCGGCGTGAAGCGCAATCTGCAGCTTCTTTATCTCATCCCAATGTTGTAAGTATCTATGATGTAGGTCAAGAAAATGACACACATTTTATCGTAATGGAATATGTTGAAGGTACCACATTAAATGAAATCATTGATCAACATGCACCTCTGTCACTAGATAAAGCCATATATTATGCTTGTGAAATCGCTGTTGCACTTGAACACGCACATCATAACGGAATTATTCATCGGGATATTAAACCGCACAATATTCTTATTGGCAAAAACGGCAATGTGAAGGTTACTGATTTTGGAATTGCTCGAGCGATAACTGCTTCAAGGATTACACAAACGGGTTCCGTACTCGGCTCTGTTCACTATTTATCACCTGAGCATGCGAGAGGAAATACGATCAGCGAAAAATCAGATATATATTCTCTGGGTATTGTGATGTATGAAATGCTGACCAGTAAACTGCCATTCACCGGTGACAATCCCATCACGATTGCTGTCAAGCATGTTCAAGATCATTTCGAAGAACCAAGTGCGATTAATCCAGGAATTCCACAAAGTTTAGAAAACATTATCTTGAAAGCATTGCGCAAAAAACCAGAGGAACGTTATCTAACTGCCAAAAGCATGCTAGAAGACTTGAAAACTTGTCTGCATGTAAATAGAAGTCAAGAAATGAAAACATCCTATTGGGAAGATGAAGACTTACATAACACGAAGACTTTGGTGATGCCTTCGATTCAAGGATATGTAAATAATGAGGTGAACAGAGAGGTTTCTCTCCAAGAAGATATGAAGACGAAAAAAGATCCAGCGAAAACCAAATCGATCTGGATAAAACCCATCATTTGGATTATTATTCTATCATTTCTTGCAGGATTGATCTGGAATGCTGTGCAATCGGTTAGAGATAAGCTAGAGATTAAAGAAGTTACAGTTCCTGTTGTTATTAACTTACCGCTTGTTGAAGCTGAAGAAATATTACAACAAGCGAAACTGGAATCGTTGATCATCTATGAAGAGAGTTCAGTGGACAAAGATATCGTGATTCGGCAAAATCCGATGAAAATGAATGTACTTGAAGGCACGAAGATTACGCTTTATGTCAGTACAAGTAAATCTATATCTTTGATGGATAATTACATCAATACCATACTCAAAGATACGATGTTGGAACTTGAAGAATTAGGTGTATCTAAGAATCAAATTACAGTGAATCTGTTATTCACAGATGATCCGCCAGACACGATACTTCAACAAAGCCCATCACCCAATGAACCTTATGATCCTACCACAGTCGAAGTGAAATTAAGTGTCAGCAAAGGCAGAGAAACGTTCAAAATGCCTGATTTAATTGGTTTAACTGAAGCCGAAGCCAAAGCAAAAATAGAAATCCTTGAAATGATAATCGCTGAAGATGGGATAACACGTGAAAAAAGCTACAAACAACCTAGAGGTAGAGTCATAAGCCAACTTCCCTATTTATATAATGATGATGTATCATCCAATGCTACGATTCAATTAGTCATTAGTGACGGGTTACCCGATGAAGCAGGTCAACTGATGATTAGCATTCCGATTAAACCATCGAACAGCAGTGTGAGTTCAGAATTTAAAATCATCGTCACGGACGCGCAATACGATGAATTTGTGTACAGATCCGAAACGATTACAGCTCAAAAAACAGTTGAAGTCCGCATCACGGTATCTCCTGATGCAAGAGCAGTTATTCAAGTGAAAGAAAATGATAGTCTTGTCAATACCATCACGAAGTCGTATCAAGATTATCTGGATAGCAAAGGAATCAAACCGATTGAAATCGAAAGCACCAATGAAGATAACACAACGGATGTAGGCATTAATGTAAATGAAGGAACGAATACCGGAGGCTAACGTGAATGTTGCAGGGACTTATCGTAAAAGCGATCAGTGGATATTATTACGTTCTCCCTCAAGGAAATGACTTGCAGACGGGTCCAACGATTCAGTGTCGTGGCAAAGGGATTCTTAGAAAACAAGAAAATACACCACTTGTTGGCGATCAAGTACGCTTCGCATATACGGAAAATGGTGAAGGTACGGTAACTGAGATTTTATCGCGCTCCAATCAGTTACTGCGACCACCGATTGCTAATGTTGATTTAGCAATCATCGTATTTTCCGTAAAAGAACCAACTTTGAATTTACAATTGTTAGACAAATTTCTTGTGTACGTAGAGCAAGCCGATGTACCGTGCTTGATTTGTTTGACCAAGTCTGATCTGATGCAGACAATACCTCTTTTCAGTGAGAAAAAAGGCACAATCTCTGATGTAGATGTTGACAAAGTGAAATCCTTATATGAACATTTAGGATATGAAGTCACGCTGACAAGTGCTAAAGAAGATATCAACCTAGATTGGATTCGTGAACGAGTAACCAACCTCATCACAGTGATCTTTGGTCAGTCGGGTGTAGGGAAATCTTCATTATTGAATCACATGAT
>CAMCVV010000041.1 GCA_945881905.1 Paenibacillus alvei | reverse complement strand
GGAGCTGCCATTGCTGGATTATTGGCGTCGTATGCCATCGGGTTTATTACGCGACATTCCAAAATAAAGCAAGACAGTGCACTCGGTGTGGTCTTATCTGTGTTCTTTGGTGTGGGGATCGTCTTGTTGACATTCATTCAACAAAGTGGAAATGGGAATCAAAGCGGGTTGGATCATTTCTTGTTCGGTCACGCTGCTTCTATGGTTGTCACTGATGTATGGACAATGGTCGTGGTATCCGTTGCTTTAGTGGTGATCTGTACTGCGTTGTTTAAGGAATTCAAAATCGTCAGCTTCGATGTTCAATTCACGCAGAGCTTAGGCTATCCTGTTGCTGTGCTCGATCATTTGTTAATGAGTCTGATCGTGGTGACTGTTGTCATCGGCATTCAAGCTGTCGGTGTCGTATTAATCGTTGCGTTATTAATTATTCCCGCAGTCTCAGCACGCTATTGGACAGATCGCTTACATGTGATGGTAATCGTCTCGAGTGGATTTGGAGCGATCAGCGGATTTGTCGGTACGTACATCAGTACATTAGACAATAATCTGCCAACAGGTCCGTTATGTGTTCTTGTCGGTGCAGTGATCTTCGTGATCTCGCTGCTATTTGCTCCACGTCGAGGTGTAGTAGCCAAACAGTGGTTGCGCTCAACATTGAGAAAAAAAATACAGCAAGTTTCATAGAAGTGAAGAGAAGAGGTAGCCAATGTTCGATGTGTGGATTATTTTGACGGCTTCTTTGGTAGCCATGGCTTGTAGTTTCGTTGGATGTTTCCTTGTATTACGCAAAATGGCGATGATTGGTGATGCCATCAGTCATGCAGTCTTACCGGGCATCGTGATTACGTTCCTCATCAGTGGGTCTCGTGGTTCGTTCTGGATGCTACTTGCTGCAGCTGTAGTGGGATTATTAGCGGTATTTATCATCCAATGGATGACACAATTGGGCTTGCAATCAGACGCTTCGATCGGTGTCGTGTTCACTTCATTCTTTGCGTTAGGTGTTCTGCTCGTAAGTGTATATTCACGACAAATTGATCTTGATTTGGATTGTGTATTATATGGAGAGATTGCATTCGTTCCATGGAATACGATCCAACTGTTCGGATATGATCTAGGACCCAAAGCCATATGGTTAGTTGGGTTTGCTTTCCTCTTAAGTATTCTCGTGGTCGGCCTATGTTATAAACAGTTCAAGATCACTTCATTCGATCCAGCGATGGCAGCGACGTTAGGTATTCCCGTGATGTTATTTCATTATGCGCTGATGAGTCTTGTATCGGTGACGACAGTGGCTTCTTTCGAAAGCGTAGGTGCGATTCTCGTCGTGGGTATGTTAATTGTCCCTGCATCAGCTGCATATCTATGTACAGAAAAGCTGCACATGATGATCTTCATCAGTATGGGCATCGGTGTGCTAAGCGCGGTGATCGGTTATGGTGTCGCGAGCTGGTTCGACGTCTCGATTGCAGGTTCAATGATTGCTGTAGCTGGCGTGATCTTCATGCTTGCTTTGGCGTTGTCGCCTAGTCAAGGATTGCTGGTGCGAAGGATCAAGCAACGTCGTCGCAAGCAAGCTTCCATCCACGTCAATTAAGGAGGAATCGGTATGTCGAAGTTATCTAAGGAAGAGTGGGCTATACATGCCCCGCATCTTACTTCATGGATATATGATCACGACTCGCTCATTCAAGTATTCGAATGTACAAGTTTCCTGCAATCCATAGCATTCGTGAATCGAGTTGCTGTGTTAGCTGAACAAGCAAATCATCATCCAGATATGTGGATCCGATATCGTCGCGTCACAGTGATCCTAACGACTCATGATGAACAAGGCGTGACATTACGCGATGTGGCTTTAGCTGAAGAGATCGATCAGTTGTATGAGAATCGAGAAGGTTTCAAATGACAATGCGGTACAATCAATCCCAAGCATGTGTGATAATGCACATGCTTCTTGATGGCATTTCATTCAGTACATTAGAGTGAGTGAATACATAAAATACATAGAAGCATTTCATCTATGAAAGGATGTGATTTCACTATGAGTAGTGCATGTGCTCGACTCGATCGATCATCACGAACAGCTCCAATTATTCTCTATACGGGAACGAATGCAGGATATCAATTATTCGTATCTTCTTCGGGACCAGATTCCGCTGCAATTCCTTATGTAGTAACAGGTACTGGCTTGATCTTAGGGTTCTCTGGGTCAATTATAGACGCGAATTTGACAGCAGGAACGTATTCCTTTTATTTTTGCAAAAACGTGATCACCAATGCAGTGGTTCTGATGAATGTTCTGGCTACAATGACGATGACTGTAACAGCTAATATAAGTGGTACATTGGCTTTTACCAGTGAATCTGTTGATGTAGGTCCGTATCCCACTTATGTGTCAGCTCCCAATACGAATTATCAGCTTGCGCCAGCCACAACACAGTGGACAAGCGTACTCAATGCAACGATAGCTAGAGGCGAGACGCTTTCATTATTCACTGCATACACGAATGGAGCCAATAGTCCTGCATCCGCTCAATATCAAGTGTATATTTCCGCGTCCTTATAAGGGAGGACTTCAAGGCACCAATATCAGTTGTGACCCTTTGCAGATGGACAGCCCATCGCCGTGAATACGGTTAGACGAACAAGGACCGATCTCGGTCCTTGTTTGCTTGAGATCAGGTGGGGATCAGGTGGAGACCAGGTGGAGACCAGGTGGAGATGGAATCTCTACAGGTGGAGATGGAATCTCTACAGGTGGAGAGGGAAGAGTGATCGAGGCTTCTGTCAAGTCACCTCGATATGGAAGAGTGAATCCATGTCAGCTAACTTCAGGTAAGGATTCGTTGGTTCTATCTAGACTCCAAGAGGGCTCAATGGGTGGCATAGCAGAATTCTTGACCGCAAGATCTCCGACTTTTGATCCTTTGGGTTTGGCTATAGGAACACAAGTGGATTGCAGATTCAGTGTAAGCAGACCGAAGCATATCCGATCTTCACCATAATGAGCATTCGCACAGCACGATGTGATTTGTACGATATCGGTAATCGTTAATGACACTTCTGACTTGGGTTCAGCGAATAGGATTTCCTCTTCTCCCGAAACTCGTTTAATCAGGAAAGTTGCTTTTTCATTTGATTTGTTATGAATTAACAAGTTACCTGTTGGAGCGACACCTACAGCTCGCCATATTAGGTGTTTCGTTCCACTATTTCGCAGCTTGAAGCGAATGCATATCGTTTCTTTAAATCCACTACTAACAGCGATTTCTCTGCCTTGGGTACATATCACATGTCGGATGATGGCATGGACTCGTTTCCTTATTTTTGCCTTATTCCTCCAGATTCTCTGACATTTCTTCTTGCCACATATCTTCTTGCCATATTTCTTCGCGCTTTGTTTCTTCTTTCTAACACCCAAATTCACGTTGACGAGTAGGTTATTGTCGTTTTTTTGAACAACATCAGGATTCATCTTCGCCGCTTTTTCCAGAAGATTCGTTCTCAATTTGTCATTGCTCCTCTCTCTCTACGTATACCTACAATCTGTTATTATATAATGCCTCAGAAATGATTTTGCATCGATATCTGTCTAGTGCTTCCTAGTCATTTTCCTTATTTTAATTAAAAAAAGGCGGAACGCCAGTAGATGACCCAAGCGAAATTTGACTTGGATTAATCCAATAGATGAAACGATCAACTAGGTTAGCACGAGAGGGGAATGACACATGTGGGAGTTAGGTACAGCTATAGGTTGTTGTAACAAGTCGATACAAGATTGCATCGAAAGCAAATGGTTGATTCAGAATCAAGAGTCACCTATCATCTATCGTTCCAATGAAATCGTAACTGCAACAGGGGTCATCGATATGACGAGTGCAACGGAGGGTATACAGCAGATTACCGTACTTTTCTGGATTAATCGAACAATGGTGACCCAATACACACTTCAACATCTTCAGAGCTTCGGATTCACCGTAAGTGATTTTGACACGATTCAACTAGTAGGTAACGGGTGCATGACCGATATCGCTAGAGGGAACTTCACGCTTATCCCTCGTTATCGAGATGTCTAATAAGAATTGATGCAAATATCCGATGATACATGTCCATTCAGAAATTGAAGAATTTCATATGATGTTGAGGTAATACAATTTCAATGAGGAGTGGATGAATAATGTCTTGTGGAGTATGTGCTTCAATTCGTCGTTCGGTTTTACAAACGTGTGTGGATATTAACCCCGTTAGTTTTGCATTAGCAATAGGTCCTTCAACTACAACGATTACTTCAGCGTATCAATCTAGCGGAGGGAACGTAACAGCATCTGGTATTGTCAATGTTCAAGGAACGATATCTACAGATACGGATGTGGTCCTTACTTTCCTTCAAGGTGCAGTGACCATTGGTACAATTACTTTGGGCAATGTCACAGATGACAGTACGTGGGGTTTCTCGGAACTCACTCAATTCGATAGCATGAATGTCACGATCACTAATGGTGACATCGCTAATCCATCGACAGGCACACTGGATATTGTTATGGTTATCAACTCATAAAAGAAAAAGATGTGAACTCATCTAGATAGGTACCAGAATTCACAATAACGATAATGTATGGGTTCATAAGCATAACCATTGCTTGTGAACCCATACTATTTGTCATGTATTATTACACTTAATGTTACTTTGTTGTGAATAACCAAATATAAACACATAACTTTAGTATTATTTCATAAAGACAAATAAAATCAACGAAGTCATGGCTTCGGCAGATCGTGTTACAGTGCTTCGTCAAGGCAAGGTGACTTTCACTGCTACTCGTTTCGAAGGTTTTGGTGCTGATCAACTGATCACTCACATGATGGGTACGAAAATACTAGTGCAGATCGATAAGCGATCGGTTGCTGGTGCTATACATAGTAGTGAAGCGAATGAGGTTAATGGGGTTGATGATGTTCATGAGGTTCATGAAGTATCATCTGAGGGGACAGAGATTGTACTCACGCTCGATGACATATCGATATATGATGATCATCAGCAATGTGTCTTGTCCCGTTCAAGCTTAGTTCTCAACCAAGGGACGATTGTAGGAATTGCCGGTATATCGGGAAATGGACAGAAGGAATTATTCGTTGTGTTGTTTGGTCTTCGCCAAGTTTCTAGAATATTCGTTACAGGGGTAATCGATGAATGGGTTGAATAGCTCTACATGGCGTGTACAACAGAGCAAGCACAGTTCGCGAATCTGAGTGAGTACAGTTCGCGAATCGCGTGAGTACAGTTTATGAATTATGTAAGTATAGTTCGTGAATCTGAGTGAGTACAGTTCGAAATCTGAGTGAATACAGTTCGTGCTTGCAATTGATTAAATAATCACGTATATTGATTGTAGTTAACCAAATATGCACGGGAGCTTGAGGAGTCAGGCTGAGAATGTGACCATCTACGTCACTTACCGTTAATCTGATCTGGGTAATGCCAGCGTAGAGAATCTCACGAATGTACAATCATTCGGGTCATTCCCGAATGATTTTTGTTTATTCATCAGACCACTGAAGAATGAACAATTCTACATGAGGACACGCTTATGGTAAAACCCCAGGTTCATCGGGGTTTTTTTGCTTGATGTGCAGACTTACAGGATCGAGCAGATTTACAGGAATGTTCACTATTGGAGAGGAGTAATCGCACATGCAGTTACGTTTTATATGGAAGTATCTGGTTCTCTTAGGGATCATGATCACACTTTGGAGTATCGTTGCGGGATGTATGTCTGACAATGACTCGACGCCAAATGAAGATAAGGTAATGCAGAAGATTCAAGTCGCTTTAGATTGGACACCGAATACGAATCATACGGGCTTGTATGTTGCCCAGAAGTTGGGGTATTTCGAAGAACAAGGCTTACAGGTAGAGATAATATCACCGAACGAGAATGGTGCAGAGACGATGGTCGCAAGTCCAAGTGGAGCTGCGTCATTCGGGATTAGTTATCAAGAAGCAGTAACTTTAGCAAGAACACAAGGTGTCCCGATTGTATCGATTGCAGCTGTGATCCAACACAACACGTCGGGGTTTGCTTCACCGATCGATAAAGGCATCGTATCCCCCAAAGATTTCGAAGGAAGAACTTACGGGGGATGGGGTTCTCCTGTTGAATTAGCGATGATCAAGTCTATCATGGACAACTCGAATGCTGATGTATCCAAAGTGAAGATCGTCAGTATTGGTGATGCAGACTATTTCACAGCAGTAAAGCGAGATATTGATTTTGCTTGGATTTTTCAAGGGTGGACAGGTATCGATGCAGCGTTACGCAATGAGCCACTTAACATGATATATCTCAAAGAATTCGCAGCGCAACTCGATTATTATACACCGGTGATCATTACAAACGAGAAAATGATCAAGGAGCAACCTGAACTTGTTCAATCGTTCATGGCAGCTGTGAGTCAAGGATACAAATATGCCATCCAAAACCCGGAGCTTGCTGCAGATATTCTCTTTGAAGCTGTTCCTGAACTAGATAGAGAATTGGTTGTCGCGAGTCAGAAGTGGTTAAGCGAAATGTACCAAGATGATGCACCACAGTGGGGTATTCAGAAGCAAGAAGTCTGGGAGAACTATACCACTTGGATGATCGATAATGAATTGATGCAGAATTGGATCGACATCAGTAAAGCCTACACGAATGAATTTCTACCAAAAGCCAAGTAAATGCTATGAATTCTAGTTCGCTGATCGAAACAAAGGGAGATGAATGATCTCATGGCAAACGCATTAGTGAGTATTCAAATTATACCTAAGACAGTCAATCAAGAAGATGTCATACCTTATGTAGACCGTGCGATTGAAGTCATTGCTGCAGCAGGTGTAGCGTATCGTGTGGGTCCGCTCGAAACAACGATGGAAGGTGATCTTGAGCATTTGCTGCATATCATTCAATTAATGCAGGATGCTATGGTTGAGATGGGCAGTCCGAGCGTGATCTCACAAGTGAAAATATATTATCGACCTGAAGGCGCATCGATGGATAAGCTTACAGAGAAATACCGTTGATGAAACAACGTGTGAATGGGAAACAGATCAGTTCGGGGAATCAGATCATTTCCGGGAAACAGATCAGTTCAAGGAATCAGATCATTTCTTGGATCAAATCGAGTTGGCCACCGATCGCAGTGGTCTTCTCTTTGCTACTTGGTTGGCAGGTTGGCGTCACTCTAGCGAACACACCCCAATGGTTATTACCGAGTCCGCTTCATATCTTGCAAGAAGTGACTGTAGAGTGGCCCAAACTTCAAGTGCATCTGATCTCTACGATTCAGCTGATTTCTCTAGGTTACGTCGTTGGATGTGTATTTGGCGTACTCATTGGTTTCTTCTTGCATCATTTACCTTGGGCTCGATCGGGATTATATCCTTTACTTGTGGTTTCCCAAAACATTCCGATCATCGCTTTGGCACCTTTGTTGATGATTTGGTTTGGTTTCGGAGTGGTTCCCAAGCTACTGGTGATTTTACTGATTTGTTTCTTCCCTGTGTCGGTCAATTTGTTAGATGGTTTAAGACAGACTGATCGATCGTCCTACCATTATCTGCAAATGATCGGTGCGAGTAAGAAGCAAATCTTCTTCAAGCTGGAATTTCCCTATGCGCTTCCTTACTTGTTCTCAGGACTAAAGATATCTGCGACATATAGTGTGATGGGTGCTGTGATCGCGGAGTGGCTCGGTTCATTCCAAGGCATTGGCGTATATATGCTCTTATCCAAGAATTCATTTCAAACTGATCATGTGTTTCTAGCGATTGGACTTATTGTCATCTTGGCACTAGGGCTTAATGGCTTGATTTCCTTGATTGAACATGCCGTGATTCGTTGGAATAAAAAAGGGTAAGTGAGAAGGAGTCTGCTGCGATGAACATACCTAAGTTATCTTTGGATCAACTTCAATATACGTATATCACGCCAAAGAAACCAGCTGGTCCTGTGCTACATGATCTCTCGATGCATGTCGGCGTAGGTGAGTTCGTATCCGTTATTGGTCCTTCTGGGAGTGGCAAAAGCACGTTATTACAAATTATTGGCGGCTTAATTACGCCGACACGTGGAGAAGTCTATATGGACGGATCAGTGGTGACAAGCCAGAAGGGGCTTATCAGTTATATGCCTCAGCAACCGTCATTACTTCCATGGCGAACTGTTGAAGATAATGTGATTCTCGTACAGGAGTTAATGGGAATTCCTCGTAAAGAGTCGATACAACTCGCAAGAACGTGGTTATCTCGTGCGGGTCTAAGTGGATATGAATCTAGCTTTCCGTATCAATTATCAGGCGGCATGCAACAAAGAGCATCGTTTCTTAGAGCGCTTCTCAGTCCACGAGAACTGATGTGTTTAGACGAACCATTTGCCTCATTGGACGCGTTGACGCGAGCAGATATGCAGCTATGGCTCACGGACATCTGGCAGAATGATCGTCGCTCTGTGCTATTCATTACGCACAGTATTGAAGAAGCGATATTTCTATCTGATCGAATCTATGTGATCACAGATAAGCCGGCTACTGTGTTGAATGAAATTAAGGTACCTTTCGAAAGACCTCGACAGATCGAAATTCAGCTGGATGTGAGTTTCTTACAACTAAGACAAGCCATATATGAGAATCTCAAACAGGGATAGGTTCACTGCATAATTGAATTATGCGTACTGTAGTTGTTTTTCATGCAAACTTTCTTTGATGAACGAAATCCGTTTGCGGATGTAGAAATCAAGTGAAACGTCTTTGAGATCTTTGGGTTTCAAAAAAACATTTGTGTGATTATCGATGATGACAACTGCTCCATTATCATAAAACTTGAATGTGTAATCTACATAATGCTCGGATGCATGATCGAGTATGTCTTCGATTTCTACAGAAGTTAATTGAGATTGTTCACTCCATATCTGATTGAACAAAAAATTCCGTTCGATAAAACGCACATTTTGACAGTTTAACATAGAGATAGCCTCCTTTAAAATAAGAACACTTGTTTCTATATATAATATAGCAAACATTTGTTCCTATGGAAAGAGTTTTTTTTATTCTATCAAATATATGTTTTAGCTCATATATTTGATAGAATAAAGGTAACATCATTCTAAGCGTTTATTTGTTCGAAGGGAGTTGTCTCTGTGCGATATCGAAAGCTCGGGAAAATTGGTTTTGAAAGTTCAGTTGTGATGTTTGGTGCAGCGAAGTTGGGGGAAGTCACTCAAGCTGAAGCAGATGCTTCAATCGCCTATGCCATTCAACATGATGTGAATCATTTCGACACTGCAGCAAGTTATGGACAAGCAGAACAACGTATGGGACCTCGTATGCCAGAAATTCGTCAACAGATCTTCTTAGCTACGAAAACAGCAGAGCGGACAAAGGCAGCTGCGAAAGCAGAAATACTGCGCTCGCTTGAGAAACTGCAAGTTGAACACATCGACCTGATCCAATTGCATGCTGTGAATGAATTTGATGAACTTGATCAATGTACAGCAAAGGGTGGCGCGCTAGAAGCATTGATTGAAGCACAAGCAGAAGGGTTAGTTACATCCATTGGCATTACTGGGCATGGGCATTTAGCGCCGCAGATACATCTAGAAGCTTTACGACGGTATCCTTTTCAAGCGGTATTATTACCATTGAATTATTATTTATATTCATTACCTACATATCGGGAAACATTCGACCAATTCCTAGAAGTGGCTACGAAACAGCAAGTAGCTGTACGGGTCATTAAAGCAATTGCCAAAGGTCCATGGCAAGAAACCCAAAAACACACGTACGCGACGTGGTATGAGCCATTCGATCAACAGCAAATCATTGATGCATGTGTACAGTTTGTTCTATCGTTCCCTGGATTATCTGGATTCGCTAGCGCTGGCGATATTCGATTATTCCCTCTCATTATTGACGCTGTAGAAAGATACGGTTCTGTAAGTACAGATGAAGCTCTCCACATTCTAAGTGAGATCACGCATTATGCTTCACCGTTTGAAGCACCTGCATCAAGCAGATAATTAATGGCATTAATCGATCGTGTAACGATCATACATGAAGAGAGGAGGAGACATCCTGCTCTTTTTTGTGCATTAGATGAATGTGTAAGGCATATGTGTATGGCAAATGAGCAGAGCTTGCTTGGATTCATCCTCATATGTTTAATTATTCAACATGAAATGTTGGATTTATCACATAAACGAAAACCCCTACATCGTGTAAATTAAAGAGAAGACAAGCAATAAACCTAGAGTAGATCAAGGTTACCTAAATAGGGAACAAAGGAATAGGTCAAACCTATACAAGTTCTGTGTGCAGCGTGTATAATGTTTGTATAACCTAGTTGCTGTTAAGCGTGTATAATGTTTGTAGAGAATTAACGAAATGAGGATAGCTATGTTGAAAACGATCCGGTGGTATCGCATCATGGTCATTATGACACTCGCGGTTCGTAGTTTCTTGGAACTCTGGCTGGTTTATCGTAAGAAGGGAAGTCGATCAGTTGAATGGGAAGCCACTTTGCGTAAGCAAGGTCAACGATTTAATCGAACTGCGATTAAGCTTGAGGGACTGATGGTGAAAGTCGGTCAGTTCTTAAGCACACGTGTGGATGTCTTACCCTTAGCCTTCACTGAGCAATTGCAAGGATTGGTCGACCAAGTCCCGCCGATCAGTTGGAAACACGCACATCGCTTGCTGGTGAAAGAGTGGGGTCAAGATTACGAACAGAAGATCTCCATCGTCAAGACACCTCGAGCATCTGCTTCGATTGCTGTTGTGTATCAAGGTGAATGGATTGATGGCAGTCAGAAACTTGCGATCAAGATTCAAAGACCTACCATAAAGCGGATGATTCAAGCTGATTTGCGAGCGATTCAAGTTGTTTTCTGGTTAGCCAAAACTTTTACCTCTTGGGGTAAATGGGTTGATACGAAAGCGATCTACCAAGAAGTGAAAGAAACGATGAGTCGTGAACTGGATTTCCGTATTGAACAGCAACAAGCAGCGATGTTCGAAGGTTTGTCAGCACCTTTCCACATATTGATCCCTCGCTACCACGCAGCATTCACGACTTCTCGCGTACTGGTGATGGATTGGATCGAAAGTGTACCGATTACGGATCGTGCTTTTTTGCAAGCCAATGGACTTCAGCAGTCGGAAATTACGTATCGATTGCTAAGTGCATTTCTGTGGCAATTGACGCGAAGTGGATGCTTTCATGCAGATCCACATCCAGGGAATGTGCACATTCAACAAGACGGTACGATTGTTTTGTTTGATTTCGGGATGGTCGGATTGCTTCGTGAAGACAGTCGAGAAGCTTTAGTCAAGCTAGTTCGCACAGCGATCTTGCAAGATTACTCAGGCATGACGGTAGCTTTAGAAGAACTCGGCTTCTTGCGTAAACCTGAATTTCGCAAGCAGATTGAACAGTCAATTGAACTGTTTATGCGCGTGTTCACATCAAACCAAGGAAATGCCTGGGATGAAGATAAAGTCACTGATGTATTAACCGAATTACGTCAATATGTGTTTGAGCAACCGCTTCAGCTTCCTGCGGAATTTGCATTTTTGGGCAGAGCTGTAGGAATCTTGTCAGGTGTATTAAGTGAGATTGACCCGTCGCTGGATTATATCCAACTGGGCAAGAGAGTGCTACCTCAATTGGGGATTGACCGAACGGATCGTTCCGATGGAACGGATGCTACACCTGGATTCGGAGATATCATCTGGAAGCAAGTGCAAGAGCTGGGTATGGAGTTGTGGAAATTCCCCAATCGAATACGTAATGCGATTCAAGCATTCACAGATTATCTCGAACAGCAACAAACCGATACGCATATGAAATTAGAAGCAAGCTATTATGTACACAAGCGCCAAAGCTATCTGGGGTTAACGGTTATAGGTGCTGTGATTTCTGTTCTATTATTTATGTTCCAAACATCGATTTCCGGATATATCCCTGCTGCGATATCCGTTTTGATGTTCATCCAAGTATGGCGATGGGATCAAAAATGGTATCGATGGCTACAGTCTCAAAAAAATAGAAATGGTGGTGTATAGCTATGAAAGAAGAAAAAGTAGAACGAGAATTTCACGATTCAGCGCATGGCTTCGAAGTTAAACTTGAAGGTTTGAGTGATGGGTATCGGTTCACGGTTCGCGGTAATGAAGAAGAAGTGCAGAAACAGCGTCGAGTCGGTGCGTCATTCATTCAGTTCGCGAAGCAAGCGGAGAAAGCAGGTTGGAAGCTACCGTGGTTGGTTCGCATGTTGATTGCTTTTTGGTCCAAATACAAGTGAATCTGCGATACCTTGCAGAAGAGGGTGATGGGAACCCATGACACACATTCCTGATCAAGCGGCGTTAAGTCTCATGCCTACGTATGAAGTTGTGATTGTAGGAGCAGGCATCAGTGGATTAATGGCGGGACAGACCTTGCAAGCACACGGTATAGACAATTATCTGATTGTAGATAAAGCCACAAGTGTTGGAGGGAGATTCGCGACACGTAGGATGCACCATGCAGTGTTGGATCATGGCGCCCAATTCTTCACAGCGCGAGACCCTGTGTTCGCGTCGATCGTGAATTCTTGGGTGAATGCGAGTTGGGTCAAGCCGTGGACACGTGATCATAAGAATCACCAACGGTTCATAGCAATGCAAGGTATGAACGCTTTAGCCAAACAAGTAAGTGTGCATCAGCCTGTGCACACTGACGTTCATGTAACTGCAATTACCCGTGAAGATAGCTATTGGTTACTTACGGGTATGAACCATCGAACACAGGAAGCGGTTCAGTTGAAAGCAACGTGTGTGCTGGTTACGATTCCTGCACCGCAAGCTATCGCATTATTTGAGATTGATCGTATAGCGAGCTTACATCGCGGAGATCCGAAAGATAACAGATATACCTTAGATGAAGATACGCAACGCGTTCTACAGAATATCGAATACGAGCCTTGTTTAGCGTTGCTCGTGGTGATGAAAGAAGCAAGCGATCACGTGGATCGTGGGTATATTGATCATCCAAGAGAACCGTTGCAATGGATCATCGATAACCAACGCAAAGGAATATCTTCGCACCCAGCGATGACTTTACATGCTCAAGGCCTTTGGTCGAGACGATATTACGAGCAAAGTGATGCATGGATTCAACATGAAATGCTAGAAGCGATGCAACCCGAAGTCAATCTATCAGGTATCCTAGATGTCCAAGTCAAAAGATGGAAGTACGCCAAAGCAACACGCTTGCACCAAGCATCATTTCATGCTAGAGCAGATGAACCTTCATTGGTATTTGCAGGAGACGGTTTCGGTGGAAATCCTAAAGTGATGAGCGGCAAAGTAGAAACCGCTGTGATTTCTGGTGTCAACGCAGCACATTTCATAGTCACAAATAGATAATTAATGCCATTAATTAAAGTAAAGATTTGCGATATACACATACAAGATATAGCAGAGTACAGCAAGCACCATTAGCGATATACCTAACGGTTTACGTTGCATAAATAACAACAGCAGTCCTCCACAAAAAGACGAACCGATGACGAACAATGCAATGATGGTCAATAAATTCATAGCTTAATCCCCCATGTGTTTGTTGGATGCTTGGTAATGATTAGACAACTTCTTACGTACATAGTCGCGTATCATTTCTTCGTTAACGAGCTGACGAAGCGGGGATATCCCTTGTTTCGCATGTTCGCGAATCATCGAAGTCAGTTGATTGATCTGATTCACCGAAAAGGGGAGTCCTTGTTCACATAACGCTACAGCTTCTGCAATTGCTTGCTCACGACGTTCATCGAGTGCTGTGAATCTGACAAGATGCTGGTGTTGCTTATTGGCATGTTTTGACATGGCTTCATGAACATTCATCGCAATCTCCTCCTTCACTCACATCTATCTCTTTTATTCTAAACAAGTCAGGTAGAATATGCAAATTCCAAGTGTCGGGACCGAAAAAAGCTATGCTCACGACGTACCGAAGAGCACAGCAGTAGGATAAGTTTGAGATTAAGATCGATGATTTGAGCTTATGATGGTTTATTTAAGCTTACGATATCACTTGAGCTTACGCACATACACTTGATCGATTTGTAATGATGTTCCGCCTGAAGAATCCACATAGAATCCTACATTTATCTTACCTGTGGTTACTTTGACTGTGGCTTGTATAGATTGGTATTTATCGGTCTGCTGGATATTGACGTATTTGGGGTCGCCACCATATTGAGCGAGTTCCATTCTTACGACAGCAGGTGGTTTTTTGTAGCTTGTATGTTTGACGATGGCACGAACTTGATAGGTCCCTGGATCTAGTCCAGAAATCACTTGATGAATGCTTTGTTTGTATGGTGTTAGACTCCACATGAATGCTTTATAGGTTCCATTATTCTCATTATTGGTGTCGACACCGTAGCGAGGAAGTTGACCCAATGGGTGCCACTCGTACCATCCACGGATATCTCCCGTCTCGAAGCCTACATTAGCAAGAGTCAACATATCATCCGAAATCGTGGGCTTCGCCAATAGTTCAATATAGTCTAAATTGATGGCTCCTTGATCAGATGAGGTATATTCAAGTGTAACGAGATTCACCCCTTTGTTTAAGGTGATCTTCTCTTGTTGATTAGCCCAGTTCGACCAATTGCCTTGTGAAGGGAACATCACTTGTGTAGCATTCTGAATAGTCTTTCCTTGCTCATTTTGCACACTGATATGCATACTGCTCGTGAGGGGTAATCCGTTCGCATAGCGAATCTGCAGCTCATAGGATCCGTTCTTCGGTGCTTCGACAGCAAACACGACTTGGGCTCCTGCTTTCTCTAACCGATCGACGAAGCCGAATCCTTGGTAGTGGAGATGATTGTTATTGAAATTCGCACCACCGACCCACGAAGCGACTTCCGCTTGAAATCTTTTGGTTGATCCTGTAGGTGTAATCTTCACGACTTTCGATGCATGGGGTTCGATAGATGGACTATACTTCGAGATCACACCTAGTTGCTGATTCGTCCATAAGTCTTGAGTGCTTGCTGAACCACTTAGCCCGAGGTCTTGGACATAATCAATCTTACGAGGTGCAGTCTGGTCTGAGCGGTTGAATAATCCAACAATCCATGAACCATCAGGTAATTGTCCTAACCATCTTTCGGTATCTCTTGCATTGGGATCTTTGCTGAATGGCAAGCTGTTATAATAGTACGGTTTGCCGACGAATCCTTGTTGGTTCAAGGCAAGCATGTTCTTGTTCTGATAAAACTTGCCGTAGGATCCTATCGTTGAATGCTGATCAGTTATGGCGATAGGCGAACCAGCCATCGTGAATAGATTGATAATGGTTTCTCGTTCATTATCGTTATCGAAGGTATTCATGCGAATGAAGTCCCCATCGAGGATCATCTTTGAACCGCGACCTGCGATATCCGAGAAACCGGTAAATCCAGTGAAAGGATTTGCCCATTGTGACCAAGAAGGTATCCAGTTCTGTCTTTGCCCACTTAGATTCTGCCAACCTCCACGAGCCAGGTCTTCATTGATGCGGATCATATCCCCATGAAGCAGTTCGTTCTTACCATGTTCGAATAAATGAGGCATAACGAGACTTAGCTGCATATCATCTCCAGCTGCTTCATCCATCCATCTGAGCACAGTACGATATTGCTCTGCTCCGTGGTCGACTCCGATTGTTCTGCCTTTATCGATGCCATTCTCGTACCATGACAAGAAGTCAATGCGCAAGTAAGGAACACCCATATCTTTGAAATATTGAATATAGCCTTGGATATATTCCTTCGCTCCGGGCTTGGTGACATCGACCCAGTAGAGTTCTGAATTGAATTGATCGCTTTCATTGGCGATATCCTTGATTCGGATATTCGTTCCGATCACTGTTTTGGATGGATCAGCGGCAGCACTTCTTGTGACCCATAGCGGATTGTAATACACGCCTAGCTTCAACCCTTTGTCTGCTGCATATTGAGCCCAATACGTCCAATCGTATTGCCACTTATCGTTGTGTGAAATGATGTAACCGTTCTCATTTGTGTTCTGTGAAGGCTCGATCCATCCATCCGTAACGACCATATCATAGCCATATGGCTTGTATTCCTCAGCGATCCAGTCTACATTCTTCTTCCATTCACTTTCACTCATCGGCGCATCTTTGGTGTATTGGTATTCATACGTACTCCAATATAAAGGCCCTGTTCCTCCTCGTGTATATGAACTTTCTCTTGCGATGGAAGAAGGCACATTCGATGTAAATAGCAATATACATATACTGATCACTACGCTTAAACGAATTCTCTTGAGTATGGAATAGATCGTCATGTCGGTTCAGTCCTCTCTTGATAGTCAAGTATAGATTTATTGTATGCTGAATTACGCTTTGATCCTATGTGAGATTAGTGGAATTTGAGGAAATGATTACCTCATCGAGATACACGCCTATGAATTTACGTCTATGCTGCATATATATGAAGGAGTGAAAGCAATGATGTATTGAAAATTGTATTTCTGAAGGGGGACTCAATTCATGGCGATCAGCCGATGGATACCGAATAAGAAACTGAAAATTGTGCAAGTGATCTCGAATGTCCCGAATGCGAGGACGCTACCCCCGACCAACCAAGGTGGAACTGAGAAAATCGTCTATGAGCTCACGGAAGAATTGGTGAAGCGAAATCATGATGTGTATTTGTTTGCAGCAAAAGGAAGTAAGAGTCGAGCCAATCTCATTACGTACCCCAAACATATACGTGATCATTCGCTAGGTGCTTTTGTGATTAGTAAAATGCCCAAAGGTGTGGATATCATTCATGACCATACATTTCGCTCGGGTGTTGGCCAAAAGAACTTGCGTATTCCTACCATCTGTACGATGCATTTACCTGTAAAACATAGAGTTAAGCATCCTGTTTACGTGAGTCGCAGAGCACGCACTTTCATGGGAAAGGGTAGAGGGTATTTTGTATATAATGGCATTAATCCAAAAGAATACGAATTTAGCGAAAAGAAACATGGCTTCTTATTATTTATCGGTCGATTGATTAGAGAGAAAGGCGTACTTCATGCCATAACGATAGCAGAGAAAACGAAGAAAAAACTGATTATTGCAGGTCCAATTAAAGATGCGCTGTTATTCAAAAAGGAAATTGCTCCGCGGATTCGAAAAAATGTGAACATTCACTATGTGGGTGCAGTGGACGGCAAGCAAAAACAATATTTACTCAAGCATGCCAGCTGTTTATTGTTTCCTACGATATGGGAAGAACCATTCGGTCTGGTGATGATTGAAGCTATGGCATGTGGCACACCCGTTGTGGCATTGCGCAATGGTTCAGTACCAGAGATCTTATCTCGTTTCCCTAACCTAATCTGTAGGAATCTCTCAGAGATGATTCGTAAAGTACAAGCAGGTAAGTATCCAGCTCCGAAGGAGCTTCGTCACTATGTAATTCAACGTTTCACGACGGAGAAGATGACTTCTGATTATCTAAGATTGTACAGTAAACTGCTGATGAATCGACAAGTATGACCAATGACATAACGCGATAGAGGTATCGGTATCGACGTATTTGAGGTATAGAGCAACGAGTAATAGAGGAGTTGGGAAACACTCGGATAAGGAAACTCACGCTTCGCATTTCGCACTAGGTCTTAGCTGATCAAGTGAGGAAGCAGAAGAGGGTGAGTGGCCTTTTTTTGTGTGTGGGTAGTCATTGTAACGGCATATATGCAAAAAAACCATCATGAATCGATGGCTTTATACATTGTCTTCATACATTGTCATCACCAACTGAGTTAGATACCAAATAAGCCAGCACGTGTAATAATCACGAGTAAGATGAATAGAACTAATATCGAACCTGTTGAAGTGAATAAGCTAGAAGCTGGAGTAGCTGCTGAAGTTGCAGTTGCATAAGCCATGGGTAATCCCTCCTTTTGCTCTTGATGTATTGGTAGTATATGTGAAAGATCGAGAACGGTCTATAGGAAATGCCTATTGACGATTCATAATTTCATAAAACAAATAAAACATTAATTGACATTAAAGTAAGTATAAAGTAATATAACAAGGAAAAAGTTCGAATCACACATTACAGGACACGAGGAGGAAACGATGAATCGCAAGCTTTGGGTAATATCAATATTGGGCATCATATGTTTTACCATTGTATCGATTACTTTCACACAAGCACCGCATTGGTTACAACAGTTCGATCTAAATCGATTCGCTGCATCAATAACTCAAGTCAATACCTCAGAAAGTAATCAACAACGTTGGGCAGAGAAAGTAACTAGAGGGAGTGGACAGAAGAAGCTTGTGGTGCTCAAATTAGAAGGAGAGATCACGGAAACACCAATCGATCAAGTAACGATCCATATGGAGAACTTTCTTTCACAAATCGATCAATTGATCGAAGATCCCGATGTTGTGGGTACTGTGATCCGTGTCAATTCATCTGGTGGCGAAGTTGCCGCGACAGAAGAAATATATCGACACATACTCAGATTGAAACAATCCGGGAAGATGGTGACCATCAGTATGGGTACGATGGCTACTTCAGGAGGATATTATATTTCAGCTCCTGCAGATTATATATTTGCATTGAATTCTACGGACACAGGTAGTTTGGGAGTGATCCAACAAATGCAAAGTCTGATCGGATTCGAAGATAAACTCGAATATAATATAATTACATACAAAAGTGGAGCATTCAAGGATATGGGCAATGCCTATCGTGAAATGACTCCTGAAGAAGATGCCATTCTCCAGGCTCAAATAGATGAGAATTTTCAAGAATTCGTTTCCGTCATCGAGAAGGGCCGTAAACTAAATCGCGAACAAGTGCTTAAGCTTGCGGACGGTCGCATATATACAGGTAAACAAGCCAAACAATTAGGCTTAGTCGATGAGATTGGTTCGTTACGTGACGCGATTGATTATACGTTGCACACACTGAATACACCTGATGCGACAGTGCTTTCTTACGTTGAACAATAAGATCCATCCGCAACTGATCTCGCGAGCTATTTACAGTCCATGCGTAATAAGGTATAATTGTTTTATTGTAATTATATGGATTCACCCGGAGGAGCCTGCCATCGCAGGCTTCTTTTTGCCGTTTTTAGGATTGTGTTCACGAATCACGATCCATGCTTATATGAAACGGAATACGTCGTGGGATGCAATCATCGTTCAGATTATATTTCAAGGAGGCAACAATGGAAAACCAAGCACTCATCGCAATCGGCATATTCTTAGTTAGTTATGGATTTATCACTTCCGAAAAGATTCATCGCACGATCGTCGCAATGATCGGAGGGATCTTGATGCTTATATTTGGCATCATCGATCAAGAAACAGCAATTCATCATATTGATTTCAATACGCTAGGACTCTTGATTGGGATGATGATCATCGTTTCGATTACATCAGAAACAGGATTATTTAAATTCCTCGCGATCTGGGCTGCAAAGAAAGCGAAAGGGGATCCTGTACGGATTCTAATCTATTTAGCTCTGATTACAGCTTTTGGCTCTGCATTACTAGACAACGTAACGACCGTATTACTGATGGTACCTATTACATTTAGCATTACGCGTCAATTACGTATTCCTGCATTACCTTACTTGATTATCGTCATTATCTCTTCTAATATCGGAGGCACCATGACGATGATTGGAGATCCCCCGAACATCATGATCGGAAGTGCAGTTAAAGAATTATCGTTTATGGACTTTATTAATAATCTTGCGCTGATATCGATCTTTATTCTAATCCTCACCATTATTATTTTCGTGTTCATCTATCGCAAAAAGATCCAAACGACGAATGAGCTCAAAGCTAGCATCATGGCCTTGGATGAAAAAAGCGAAATAAGCGATTCGACATTACTTAAGAAATGTTTGGTTATCCTATCATTAACCATCGTTGGGTTCTTTATTCATCAAATCGTACACTTAGAATCTGCTACTGTAGCATTAACGGGCGCATTTTTATTATTACTGATTACAGGTGAACATTATCTCGAAAATTCGCTGAGCCGCGTCGAGTGGACGACGATTTTCTTCTTTGTGGGACTTTTCGTTATCGTCTCGGGACTCATCGAAACAGGGGTAATTGGGAATTTAGCGAAGCAAGCTGTAGAACTCACAGGTGGTAACGAAGTTGCTACGGCGATGCTGATTTTATGGTTGAGTGCAATTGCTTCTGCATTTGTCGATAATATTCCATTCGTGGCTACGATGATTCCGCTGATTCAAGAAATGGGGGAAATGGGGGTATCCAACTTAAATACCCTTTGGTGGAGTTTAGCGCTTGGTGCATGTCTAGGTGGTAATGGATCTCTGGTAGGAGCAAGCGCGAATCTGATCGTAGCAGGTATGGCTGCTAAAGAAGGACAGCCGATTTCATTCATGACATTCTTGAAAATCGGATTTCCACTTATGATCCTATCCATCGTTATCGCTAGTGGATACATTTACTTACGTTACTTGATATGAATTAAGAAATCGAAGAGGAGGATTCTCATGATTGTTTATACAAGCGCACAAAAGGGGTTTACTTTAAAGGAAATGACGAATGAAGATGATTATGAATTCACGATAACCATTCAAGACGTTGAACAGTTTCTTCCTGCAATGAAACAAATACAAGATCATTTCGAAGAGGTTGGTCCGTTGACGGATGTGTTGTTTTATGTTCATCAGCAACACGAATTTCACATTATCGTGCGTCGTGATTATTATGTGGATTTCATATTATCTTTGTTCAAATTCCAATTTGTAGATAGTGTGAAGTGGACTTAGAAGGTCGAGAAGAAGTGATCGAAACAATAGACTTCAATTTTCTCATTATTCATGCACTTATGCGACTCAATAGATAACACACGATAACCTGTAATTTCCGTTAATCTTTCTTTCATGAGTGCGTGGTATTGTTCTTGTTTCATTTGATTCAAGATAGGGTCGATTCTTCTCCCACGAATGGAAATATGTTTTTCTTGATCAGTGGAAGTGGGGATGGATTTAGAAATAATCACGACTTTGTTTTGTGAAATCAATGCGCATGTGTTCATGCTTCGGATGCCTAATACTTGCGCTTGGCTTGATTGATAGGTGTCACAAATTTGTTTCTGAACGTGAACCTGACGGGTAAACTGCATGTTCATCTTCCTTCACTATATGACGTCTGTTATCACTATCTATATTATGTACAGAGATACGAAATAATTATGTGGGCCTGGTTCAATATTCCATTACAGTAACCCACCTACATGCAGAATCTCATGTAGGTGGGTTTTATTAGCAAGACGTATCAGGTAAGAGGGAGTAATCATTTACCGATTTGAACGGGTGTTTCTCGAGCAGTTGTAGTTCCATCTCCGAGTTCTCCATCTGAATTCCATCCCCACGCCCATAGAGTACCGTCTTTTTTGATGGCATGGAAACTTACACCTGCTGCATTTACATGTACCCAATCCGATTCAGTACCGA
>CAMCVV010000040.1 GCA_945881905.1 Paenibacillus alvei | reverse complement strand
TATGTCACATTAAGCAGCTCGAATAAAGTTGCAGTGATCGATACTTCCACGAATCAAATGATCGAAACCATTGACGTTGGGGAAATGCCACATGGAATTCAAATCAAAGCTCTCCCTGGTATCGGCGGTAGTTGTGGGTAAATGATTCGCTCGGCTGCTTTCTCTACAAATAGGTAGATCTTAAATACATTTTGATTTTAATTACAATTTAAGCCGTATATTCAAATTGGTCTTGTCACATCAGGAATCTTCATACATCCCTGATGTGACAAGGGAATCCGCTTGGATACTTCTGTAAAGTTGCTTGTCGTGCTATCTAAAGCACACCAAACAGTTAACGAACATACCTTAAGAGATATCCATAACTACCACCCATTGGTTTGTTCGTGATATCAGTGTAGGAGTTTGCACTCATCGATATAGGGGATTACTCGTTAGTTGCTTGTTGGCTAGCACAGTATATCTTCAACTTAAAGATCGATTATTCCTTTGCCCACACTCTGTTTACCTATACTCACGTGATGAATTACCACATGAACTCCGAGTTACTTTGTTAGTTGTTACACTTCAAACTCATAACCTATTCTCATATTGCATATTTTCTGATGTGCTTGTAGCGACTTAGGGTATACTGCATGTAAAGGGGGATGACTACAATGACTCAACTTCACGAACCATTTAAAGCTACATATGTATCCGACCAAAGCCTAGCACCTGCACTTTTCCTGCAGACTTGGATCAATAAGTGGCCTGAATTATCTGTAGGATTTACAACCCGACATGGTGGTGAAAGCCCGATTCCTTTTCAATCGATGAATGTATCATTACGCGTGTCTGATGATGTGCAAGCAGTGATGAACAACCGGAATACCATCGAAGGCTATACAGGATTAGGTGAACATAGCTGGACATGTGCAGAGCAAGTACATGGTACGCAAATCAGGAATGTTAAACAAGAACACAGAGGTGCTGGTCGCGAACGTATTGACACTGAATTGGAGCAAGCTGATGCACTGCTGACGAATGAATCTGGGATTATGTTAGTTTCTTTTTATGCGGATTGTGTACCTCTTTATTTTTTTGATTCACGACACCGCATTATCGGTCTTGCACATGCTGGCTGGAAAGGAACCTATGGACGAATCAGCAAACATGTAATAGATGAGATGGCAACAACATATGGGACATCCGTTACTGATTTGCATTGTGCGGTAGGTCCGTCCATCGGTGGTTGCTGTTATGAAGTCGATAGGAATCTCATCGAACACTTCGCTACTCAATTTCCACATATGGAAAGATTCCTCACGCGTTCAGATGATCAAGCAATGCTTGATTTGAAAGCATTAAATATTTCTATATTACTTGAAGCAGGAGTGCCTGCTGAGCACATTACGTCTTCATTATATTGTACCTCTTGTAGCGACAATGGTAACCTCTTCTTCTCTCATCGTCGTGATCAAGGTAAGACAGGAAGAATGATCAGTTGGATAGGTCTTAAGAAAGATGAATCCGACATGTCTTAGGATATGTTTCATAGGTACCGCATATCATTGTACATAAGTAATAATTCCCTACAGTCATGTGTAAACTTCCCCCACATCTCTGCACGTTTCTTTAACTCATCCTTACATCATGTTAAATAACTTCAAAAATTAAAAGTAGTCCAGTCACTAATAGGCCAATTAATTAGATAAACATATTTCTCACCTCCTTCGATGCATTATGTAAGTTCGAGCTATTCCTCCCTGCTTTCCTTTGTCCATTCATCATTCACAAATTTACTTCATAAAAATATATTAGATAATTCACTGACATTATTGTATAATTTATATAATAATGCATAATTATTACATATCATCAAGAATGGAGTGTTAAGATGACAGGAAACAGAGAACAATGGGGAACTAGACTAGGATTTATCCTAGCAGCACTAGGTTCCGCAGTAGGACTTGGGAATATTTGGAGATTTTCCTATGTCGCTGGCGAGAATGGTGGTGCCGCTTTTTTAATCATCTATATCCTTTTTGCTTTCCTCATCGGGTTCCCGATCATGATGGCTGAAATGATGATTGGTCGAAAAGCACAAAGTGATGCCGTACATTCTTTCCATAAGTTAGCTCCAGATAAGCCTTGGTTCCTAACAGGGATTTTGGGTGTCGTAGCTTGCTTCATCATTCTGTCCTATTACTCGGTTATCTCGGGTTGGACGCTTAAATATATCTTCAGTTATCTCTTCGGTGCCTTATGGAATCCTCCTACCAACGGATATGAAGGGTATTTCTCAGACTTTATCGCTTCTCCAATCGAACCTATCCTCTGGCAAGCTTTATTTATGGCCATGACGATTGGAATCGTGTATGTCGGTATTAAGAATGGAATTGAAAAAACAAGTGTAGTGATTATGCCAATATTAGGTATATCTTTAGTATCTTTAGCGATATACAGCTTAACACTCGAAGGCATGGAAGAAGGTTTAGCTTTTCTATTCACTCCCGATTGGAATGCTTTTACGGACCCTAATGTGTATTTAGCAGCACTCGGACAAGCTTTTTTCTCTTTGAGTGTAGGTATGGGTGCGTTGATTACGTATAGCAGCTACTTAGACCGTAAGGAAAAACTCCCTTCTGCAGCAGGTACTATCGTTATATTTGACACTTTATTTGCAATTGTGGCTGGAATCATGATATTTCCTGCTGTATTTGCATTCCAAGCTTCGCCTTCAGCTGGACCAGGGCTTGTCTTCATCACATTACCTAGTGTATTTAACAGCATGGATTTCATCGGGATTTTTGTAGGATTAATTTTTTTCATTTTACTGTTTCTTGCCGCTATATCATCAGCTATTTCAATGCTTGAAGTGGTAGTTGCTTATTTCATGCGTCGATTCAAGATGAGTCGTAAAAGCACTTGTCTACTAGTCGGTACTGTCATCTTCTTAGTTGGAGTTCCTTCTTCAATGGGTTACGGCGAATGGTCTCATATCAGAATCATAGGTGACCGTGATATCCTCGATAGTGTTGATTATCTAACTTCAAACATTCTCCTCCCTCTGGGCGGATTATTGATTGCGTTGTTTGTAGGATGGACTTGGAATAGAACAGAGATCTATACTGAATCTGATTTTGGTAAAACCATTCCTGGAACGTTATTTAGATGGATCTTAATTACAATTGTTCCTATCGCTATTTTTATGATATTATCCCAAAATATCGCGATATAGGATATTACTGATCTTGCTAAATATACAATGACTCTATCCGGATGTTATCTTGATTTTATCGAATGCGTTTGGGATTTACACAAGAAGGCAGATAATACTGCCTTCTTGTGTACCTATGCCAGTAATCATGAACCGTATGTGTTTGGTCTTTATTCGCTGTTTAGTTGAATATGATTACACAAACTCATTGTTAATCATCTGAGGAATACCCGAATGAATTCTTCGCATAGACGAACTTCGAACAACTTTTATCTTTATCAAAATTATGTTACCTTCTTCATGTGATGATGACTTGTACCTCTAGAATGTATATACTATTTCTAGAATCCACATAAAGATTGTTGGTACTATCGGAATCTCTGACTATAAAAAATCAAAAAGCGACATTTTATTTTTTCTGCTATCATATACGGTTGTTGTTTAGATTTTGTTACATTAATTTTATATATTAGTTAAATATTTCTAATCATGTGATCGATCAAGCTTAGATCCCTTTGAATTCTCAGATAAAACCTTACTAACATCACGCATCCAAGTGTTAAATCAAGGATATATCCATGCATCATCAAATTCATCGTCTTATGCGAAAGAAACTTAATGCAAGTGAGATGAAAATATACATACCGTCTACACCTAAAATAGTAGACAGGATTTCCTGTCTACTATTTTAGGTGTACGTTTGGAATGATTTCCGCTGTAACGAATAAGTCTATGTTTGAGTTAATGAATCTTAGACGATTAAAATTCACTGCATAGAATGTATCGCTTAATTAAATAGATTAAATATAACACTAAGTAAATCAGGAAGTATACTGATTAGTTCTGCACCAAATAACGAAAGAATCGCTGTCATCATCACACCTCCTTTGGATACGTTACATTCAAACCTGTGATCCTGAAGCTCTCATTCCTTAAAATAAAAGTTCATAAAACATGCTAATTAATCCAATTAAAATAAGCATCATTCCATTCAACTCCTCCTGTGCTTCGAATTTGAAGTACCATGAAAGTTAAATTATGTTCATGGATCGACGTATAGGAAGCGTATTCAAGAATTACAAACGAGATTAAATTGTTTGTTATCTTCTTGATAAACATATTGTAGCATAATAATTCATTATTTACCATATTGTAACATAAAATATATTATTAGGATTTTTTTGTCGAATCTTGTAATTACTGCGTGATGATTTATCTTTTTGATCATTTGAATTAGCTATGAAAATGAACGAAGAATTCGTATTTTCGCGTGTCAATGTTGGTCTTATTTCTTACCTTATGACAAAATAAAAAAGCCATAGGATTCTTCCATGGCTACATCTACAGAAATCTTCAACAACTGTTCCTACTTCCGACTCATTGCGTTATAATGGATCCAAAGATGATGAACATAGGAGGTATTAAACATGTTTGCTTGGTTATTCGGTCGCAAGTGTGATATGTGCGGGAAGAAATCTTCTTCGATGCGCATCTATTACAACGAAACGAGTCAGAAACTCTATATTTGCGAGAAATGCGTAGTCTATGCAGAACGTAGAGCATTTCGCAAAAGACCTTGAACCGAACAATCTTGATTGAATCACATCATTGCTTGATGTCTATTTACATATTAACCACTTAGCACATTAAGAAGATGAATCTCGTTTCTCTTGTGGCTGTAATGAGCCATACGTCAACTTACGCCATAACCACTCAGCAGGGCCCCACTGATAGCGTGTTAGCCACCACCGACTCGTGTATAGTTGTATACCGAATAAAATGAGTGCAATAAGCACACAGCTCGCTGCACCTACTTGACCGTATAGACCGAATCCAAAATTATAGAACAATACCGTACACACGATCGATTGCATGATATAATTCGTAAGAGCCATCCGTCCTGCCCAAGCCAATGCATTAAACAATGAAGATGCCTTCCCTTGAAGATACAACAACACTACAGTCGTTATATAACATATACTTAATGATGCATCACCGATTGTTTCCCCGATGAAACTCCCTATTCCTGCAGATGTAGCATCCATCGAGCTATACGCATACTTGATGATTGAAAATACAACTCCAAGCACAAGTGAAGTTAACCACAATTTACGTAACCATGGCAAATGTTGCTGTGGTTCTTGAATGATCCCTCGTTTGTACGCATAAACACCTAACAAAAACATCGGCAAAATAACGAATGGCGCAAAAATTAACATATTCGCGACCATAAAGTTCCAATCTGCGATATTACGTGTAATAATCGAAGACCAACTTCCTTCCCCATAGATCATGAAAGCTTGCTCATATAAGATCCGATATTCCCCGTCTAGATCTGATATGAACTCACTATAGGAACTTTCCATATATACTTGAACCAAAGTAAGAGCCGTATTCAAAAAAATAATAATACCCCATAGACTTATTGCCCAAATGAACACTTTTCTCGCATTCATTCGATAAAACAACATCAATAGAAATCCGCACACTGCATATGTTACTAAGATGTCTCCCCACCAGATCAACGTCGCATGGATGAGTCCAAAAACTAACAATACACTGACTCTTTTCGTGAACAAGAACTGCGGACTATACCCTTTGGCTTCAGCTTTACTAAGGAATATCATAAATCCTACACCAAATAAAAACGAAAATGTCGTATAAAACTTTCCTTGGACGATCCAATCTACCATGGTAGCAGCGAAATGATCAATACTTGTGCTCCAAAGTTCAATGTTCAATAGCTCACTATAGATAACCGGTTGCGAAAAAGCGGACATGTTCGCAAGTAGGATACCCAGAAGTGCGAGTCCACGAATCACATCCAAATAATGAAACCTTGCTTGTGCTGTTATCGGGTACACGTGTTCCTTATCGTCACGCATGAGCGATTCCCCTTCCTCGTATATCTGAACTTCATCTCATTTTGCAAGATGTATAGCAACTCACAGTATTTCATTATATCCTAATTCCCTAGACTGTGCTTGTTCCTCACCTGAAGAATTCGTGACTTTCACCACATACGTGTACGCGATACGGTCATGAAGTGATTTCTTCTGTGCGTCGAATCCCGCCATGAAGTAACCGACGAACAAGATGATCGTTGAAGTGAATTTACCTATAACTTCACGAACCAAGATGTTCCCCCAGGTATGTGCTTGACGGTCCTGTCTAATGACCTTGATTCCCACCAGCATCTTCCCTAAGGTTTGTCCATATACCACAGTCAATATGACATAATAGGCAATCGGAATAACGAAATCGAAGAGACCACTTAATGATTCCAATCCTCGACTATTCGCACCAAGTACATTTCCTACAATGTAGCTAAAGCAAACCAAGACGAGGATGTCAATCGATAATGCAAGCACTCGTAACCAAAATCCTGCAAATCGCCAAATCATCGTTCATTTCTCCTTTCCTTATGGTTGATACATGTACATTAATCCCGGTTCATTACTGCGAGGAAGAAGTTCCCCTAATGCTCGACTGATGGGCTCATTACGTTTATTTTCGAAACTAAGGAATGCATCAAGCAACGAAAATGGACGTTCATATTCAATGACACGTACATCATCATTTCCTATCTGCTCTATTGTATAAGCAATTGCATCTTCGAATGAACCTAATTCATCGATTAATCCTCGTTCTAATGCTTGATTCCCTGAGAAGATGCGCCCATCTGCTAATCGATAGGTCTGCTCTCGTGTTAACTGACGGCCCTCTGCGATAATATCTACGAATCGATCGTAACTTTCAGCAATTAACGCTTGATAGATGACTTTCTCGTCCTCACGAAGTTCGCGTAAGGGATTCCCCAAGTCTTTGAACTGTCCACTCTGTATATTGGTTTCTTTATAGCCAATCCACTCAGCGATGCCTTGGTAATTCGGCAAAGTAAATATGACGCCCAAACTACCTGTCAATGTTGCACGATTCGCAAAGATATAGTCCGCAGGTGCAGCGATATAATAACCACCTGATGCAGCGATATTACCCATACTTACAATGACTTTCTTGCCTGCTTGTTGTACTTCGATGATTTTCTCATAGATTTCATCTGAACTCACGACGGTCCCACCTGGTGAATTAATACGGAGTACAAGTGCTTTCACGAGATCATCTTCAATCACTTGGTTTAATTGCTCGATGAACGATTGGGCTTCAAATGAACTTCCGAAGCTACTACCTTCAGCAATAACACCATCTACATAAAGAACTACCAGCTTCTCATTCGCAAAACCACGTAAGGTGTTCTCGATGAAGGATCCCTCACCGTTCGCTGGTAATACTTCTGCTCCACGAACAACAAATATACTTCCCGCAACAACCACTAGCAATGTAACAATGAAAATTGCCCACTTTCTTCTTCCCACAATCATACCACTCCTTGTCAAAATCCTTGTGAACTTTGAGATCATATATATATATAAGTCTATTTGAGTATTGATTATGTATCATGAAATCAATCGATTAATCAACCTCCATATGCGAAATAAAATAACCGTTACCTCGGATTATTCCGATCAATAACGGTCATAATCTTATTATGTGAGAGAATTAACTATGTTAGGGTAACTCCAACTCATGATCAAACTTACTCATGATCAACCATACTTGTACGTAATCCCATACCCGCCTGTCGGATATACCCATTCGATGTTGTCGGATGGACACGCGATCCGACACGTGCCACATTCGATACAGTTCTCAAAAGCAACGGTCGTAATTTTCTGCTTCATGTCCCATTCGTACACATCTGATGGACAAAAATAATTGCAATCTTTGGTCGTACACTTCAAGCACGTCTCGGTTTCTTTGATCGTCAAGTGAGATTTATCATCACACTTGTATCGAATCGTGAATAATCGTTCAGAAATATTTGATGGTTTCATCCGTTCATCGCCCTCCAGCCTTTTAATCCTAATTTCAATAAATTCATCGTTCCGCCTGCAGCTTGTTTGATGTGTTGGATCGCTTTCTTTTGCTTCTCGGCTTTGGCCACACCATCGACTAAGAACATTTGATATGCTGCATCGTTCAATGCTTGTGGCAGTTTTTTGAACAAGAGTGCTGGATCTTCTTGCTTGAGCAGCTTGTGCATGCCTTGGTATTTCTTCAAATCCTTATGAATGAAAGAAGCTTTGACTTTGCGATCATATCGAGTCAGTGCAGTCTTCGACTCGTCCCCTGCTTGTCGCGCTTCAATCATGGATTCGGCTGCTAGCCTACCTGAAGTCATCGCGAGGTTCGTTCCTTCTCGATGAACGAAATTAACGAGTTGCGCAGCATCACCACACGTCATCCAACCGTTACCGGATAGCTTCGGAATCGATGTTAATCCACCTTCTGGAATGAGGTGACCGAGGTATTCCTTCGTTTCTCCACCTTGAATGAGTTTTTTGATCATCGGGTGTTGTTTAACAGCATCGAGAACTGCGTAGGGCTTTACTTTTTGATCACGTAAATGATTGACCATCACTCCAACGCCAAGTGAAATTGTATCTTTGTTCGTGTACAGGAATCCCATGCCGGCCATACCTAGACTGGTTTCACCCATAAATTCTATGGTTACGCCTTCATCCCCTTCGAGGTTAAATCGGTCTTCGATTTTCTCGCGAGGAAGCGCGATGACTTCTTTCATTGCTAGAGATACTTCATCGGGTCGCCATTCACGATGGATTCCCATCTTTTTCCCTAGAAGCGAATTCACGCCATCTGCAATAATAACCACATCCGCATACAAATCACCTTGATCACGATCTGTTTTGACACCTACGACTTTATCACCTTCATAGATCACATCGAGTACTACGGTTTCATATAGTGGAATCGCTCCTGCTTCAATCGCTTTATTCGCAAACCATTGATCGAATTTGACGCGCAGCCCTGTAAATGTATTATATGGGGCTTTGAACGCATCATTGCGGTGACCAAAAGTAACCATTGAATCTTTGCCCATCATCCATATGCGATTCTCAACAATATGCCTTTCGATCGGTGCGTTCTTCTCATTCCAAAATTCGGGTACGAATTCCTCGATTTGCTTGCGATACAAAACACCACCAAATAAATTTTTTGAACCTGGGAATTCACCTCGTTCAATGAGGACGACTGACATACCTGCACGAGCTAAGGTCATTGCTGCTGCAGACCCTGCGGGACCAGCTCCTACGATGACTGCATCGAATTTTTCGCTCAACCTTCTCACCTCCATTGTCGATTTGGGATTATACGCTGACAGATGCTCGACGTTCTTTGCGTGCTATCATTTCTTGTGTGATGGCAGGTACGATTTTAAATAAATCCCCGACGATCCCATAGTTCGCAAATTGAAATATCGTTGCTTGTGGATCTTTATTAATCGCTACGACGACATCTGCGTTCGACATGCCCACGGTATGTTGAACTGCTCCAGAAATTCCGATAGCAAAATACAATTTCGGACGCACGGTGCTGCCGGTCTGCCCGACTTGGTGCTCATGTCCGATCCACCCCGCATCAACAGCTGCACGCGAAGCACCCACTACACCTCCTAATGCATCAGCTAATTCTTTGAGCATCGCAAAAGGTTCAGCTCCACCGAGTCCTTTGCCCCCTGCTACAATGATTTCTGCTTCTTCGAGATGAATCTTGTCCGTGTCTTGTATGAAATCAAGTACTTTGGTGACGATTTCGGCTTCTGTCATATAATTCTGCAAGCGGAACACCTCTCCCGTGCGCGTCTCATCTTTGTCTAAAGCCATGAAGACGCCTGATCGAGCTGTAGCCATTTGCGGGCGATATTGTTTGCATAAAATCGTAGCTAGCATTTTTTCCGAAAAAGCAGGGCGACTTGCTAATAACAGCCTCGAAGGATCTGGTTCGACATCTAGCTCAGTCGTATCTGCTGTTAATCCTGTTGGTAAATGTGTAGCAATCGCACCTGCCAAATCACGACCGGTAGCTGTAGCACCGAACAAGACGATTTCTGGCTTGATGTCTCCAATAAGTCTTAACATCACGCGGCTATAAGGTCTCGTGCGGTATTCCTTCAACTCTGCAGCATCACACAAAAAGACTTTGTTTGCACCATAAGAGATCGCCTCCTGTGCTAAACCTTCCACATGGTGTCCCATAATTGCTGCCATCAGGGGTACCTGTAATTTAGTTGCAAGTTTATACCCTTCACCTAGTAATTGCCATGATACGGGTTTAGCGATGCCTGCTCTTTGTTCAATAAAGATCAGTACGCCTCGATATGCTGACCAATCGGGCATGGCATCTGGTTCTTGCGTGGTTAATTTGTTTTCATCGGCCATCCGTATGCACTCCTTTGAATGTAATCGGGTATCGTGATTCGAAGTAAGGCATTACCTTCGTTTTATGTCCATCCTAGTACTTTGGCTCGTTCTTCTTGCCACAGATGATCACCGAGGATATGAGCGATCTGATCGACTGAATCTGCTTCAATTTTCTCGCAATTGACTTTGCGCATATCAGGAACCCATGTACGAGATACAATTGTAGGTGAGCCTTTGAGTCCGATATGAGCACGGTCCAAATCAGGGAAATCTGCTGTTGTCCACACGGTAGGTTTGTAGCGTGCAGCTTTCAGCATGCCCGGCAATGAAGCTCTCCGCACTTTGTTTAATTCTTTGAGTGCTGTGATGAGTAGAGGCATCTGGGTCTCTACGCGTTCGACGCCATCTTCCAATTGCCGATGGACAAGGATCGTGCGATGGATCGGATCTACCTTTTCGACTTTGGATACATAAGTAAGCTGTTCGAGGTCTAAGCGACATGCCACACCTGGTCCTACTTGACCTGTGTCTCCATCTAAGGTTTGTTTGCCACAAAAAACAATATCGACTGGTCCCCAAATCTCTGCTACTTTTTGAATTGTCTTGGCAACGACATAAGAAGTAGCCAATGTATCTGCACCTGCAAAACCTCGATCTGTAACTAATACCGCATCATCCGCACCTAGTGAAATACATTCCTTGAGGGATTTCTCTGCAGGAGGAGGCCCCATCGTCACCACCGTTACTTGGGCACCGTGCTCATCTTTGATGCGCAATGCTTCTTCTAATCCATGCAAGTCATAGAAATTCACGATACTCGGGACACCTTGTCGAATTAAAGTGTTATTTACCGGGTCAATCCGTATTTCACGACTGTCGGGTACTTGCTTGATACATACCACAATGTGAAGCATTCCTGTACCTCCCTTAGTTTGTGAAAATAGTTACAAAGTAAGACAATATTAGATTAAGATCAGTTATTTGTAGCGCTTACATTTACGTATACTCTATAATTTCTTGATATAAGGTGAAATTCCTGCTTTTTTTTATCCACATCTCAAGTATTTTATAATTTTTTTAGCATAATTAATAAAAGATACGTCCAAACCTATGGAGATGAATTTATAGAGGATCCCATCACTTCACTTGCCCAAGATTCTAACGTTAGGACATGAAATAATCTATATAAGTTAGGAAAAGCAATAATCATGTCATCATGATTTTTAAGAGCACATAGCCACTTCACAACTAAATTACCTCATGAAAATGATTCGCATACATCTGATTTTACCAAGATATCACGTACTTTTGTGTGAGAGGTGAATACGAATACGCAATGTCCGTGCATAAGTATGTGCTATCACCAAGGCAAAACCAGAAACCGCGTCCTATTTCCATGATATGTAATGGAAGAAATTATAAGTTACGATCGTATGGTTTTTATTATTTACAAAGTTATACAAAAATGATAATATTATGAAAGCGTTCACTTGGTGTCGAGGTTCTTAACTTCGCATATAATAAAAACTTGTATTATATATTATAATTTTAAATCAAAGTATATACTTTGATAAATTTTAATTTTTGCTATTTTTATTATAATTTGGATGCTATTTTTAAGACGTAGATCGTATATTGATGTGTTTTATTATCAACTTGCTTTTTGCGTAATTTTTGGAATAGGAGGATAGGTTGTGATTCGAATTAAAGGACTGAACAAGTATTTTAATCATTTACATGTACTAAAAGAAATTGATTTAGAAGTCAAATCAGGTGAAAAAGTAGTTGTGATAGGACCTAGTGGATCCGGTAAAAGCACTTTGATACGTTGTATGAATCTCTTGGAGAAACCATCTTCTGGTAGCATTATTTTGGATGGTATAGAACTTACTGCTCCCCATGCTCCTGTAGATAAAGTACGTCAGTCCATCGCTATGGTATTTCAACAATTTAACTTATATCCTCATAAAACAGTTCTTGAAAACTTAACTTTGGCTCCTATCTTAATCAAAGGTGTGTCTAAAGCAGAAGCTGAACAATCCGGGCTCGCTTTTTTGGAACGAGTTGGTTTAAAATCAAAAGCGAGTGCTTATCCCTCCCAATTATCTGGAGGCCAACAACAAAGAGTTGCAATTGCTAGAGCATTGAACATGCGACCTAAAACAATGTTATTTGATGAACCTACATCTGCACTAGATCCAGAAATGATTCAAGAAGTACTTGATGTCATGGTTGATTTGGCACATGAAGGTATAACCATGGTCGTCGTCACACATGAAATGGGATTTGCGCGTCAAGTCGCTGACAGAGTAGTGTTCATGGATGAAGGGGAAATCCTTGAATCCGGTACTCCTGAACATTTCTTCTCAAATCCGAGTCATGAGCGAACCAAAATGTTTTTAAGCAGGATTTTACGCAGTTCATAATTGATATAGGAGGGATTTAATATGAATAAAATTATACTTATCTTTGGAATACTATTACTTGCCAGTGTGTTACTCTTTGGATGTAATCAAAATAAAAAGAATACTGAGACTTCAAATAATTCATCATCAGAGCAACCATCTAAGGAAACACCAGTTTCTGAAGTCTCTGCAGATGTGAAAAAAATTCAAGATCGTGGTGTACTCAAAGTTGGAGTGAAAATCGATGTGCCGAAATTCGGTTATAAAGATCCAGAAACTAACATTATCCAAGGATTTGAAATCGACTTAGCACGAGAAATGGCAAAAAGAATTGTTGGTGATGCTACTAAAATTGAATTCATTCCTGTGACAGCGAAAACACGTGGTCCGGCGCTAGATAGTGGTGATGTAGATATGAACATTTCTACTTTTACCATTACAGAAGAACGTAAAAAAAGTTATAACTTCAGCGATCCTTATTACACTGATGGTGTAGGATTACTTGTCAAAAAAGAAAATGGCTTCACAGGTTTGAAAGATTTGAATGAAAAGAAAATTGGTGTTGCACAAAGTGCCACTACAAAAAAAGCAGTTCAAGAGGAAGCAGACAAACTTGGTATCAAATTGACTTTTCAAGAGTTTGCAACTTATCCAGAAATTAAAGCTGCTTTAGATTCAGGTCGCATAGATGTATTTTCGGTTGACCGTTCCATCTTATATGGGTATATCGATGATTCTACTATGATTTTAGACGAGAAGTTCAGTCCTCAGCAATATGGGATATCCACTAAGAAAGAAAATGAAGGTGTTGCTAATCTTGTTAATGAGATTGTCAACGAGTTAAAACAATCTGGCGAATTAGATAAACTCATTCTTAATTGGGGCCTATAATTGTGAATGGACCATTTGCTTGGTTTAAATGGGAAGCGCTATTTAGCGATTGGCGCATATTTGCTGAAGGATTTCAAAATACTTTGCTTGTATCTTTTCTAGGATTATTGATTGCTTTGGTACTTGGTATTGTGTTTGGAACACTTGGAAGTGCACAAATCAAGCCTTTACGAATAGCAAACCGTATTTATGTGGAATTAATTCAGAATACCCCTTTAGTTATTCAAATTTTCTTTCTTTACAACGGATTGCCTCATATCGGCATTATGATTCCTGTTCTTAGTGTGGGGATTTTTGGAGTAGGCATATATCATGGTGCATATATTTCTGAAGTTGTCAGAGCAGGAATTCAAGCGATTCATCGAGGTCAGATAGAAGCTGCTTATTCACAAGGATTTACTTATTGGGGCGCCATGAGATATATCGTTTTACCACAAGCAACTCGCATTGTGCTTCCTCCTCTTACGAATCAAGCTGTAAGCTTGATTAAGAATACATCTGTATTAGCGATGATTGCAGGTGGCGACTTAATGTATCATGCTGATTCTTGGTCATCACAAAATATATATTATGGTCCTGCTTATGTCGTAGTAGGTTTGCTATATTTGCTTTTATGCTTACCGCTTGCTCAACTCACTAGATACATGGAACGCAAGGTGGAGGTGCCTCTGTAAATGGAAGAAATCCTCCAACCGTATGTGTTTCGTTTTCTGGGTCAGGGATTAATCACGACTTTGTATATTGCAATCATGACGATTATTCTTAGTTTTATTGGTGGCACGATTCTAGGAATTGCGCGTTATTCCAAACATATGATTTTAGCACCCCTTGCTAGCTTTTATATTGAAATTGTGCGTAACATTCCCATGCTACTTTTCATATTACTCATGCGTTTTATGACCACATTGTCCCCTGTCAATTCAGGTATTCTCGCGATGAGCATCTTCACATCAGCCATTATTGCGGAAATTATTCGTGGAGGTCTTAATTCAGTTGATAAAGGACAATGGGAAGCCGCAAAAGCACAAGGATTTAGTTTTACCAAAATTTTACGATACATTGTGCTTCCTCAAGTTTTTCGGAAAATGACGCCTCCGCTTGTATCGCAGTTCATTACTGTGGTGAAAGATACTTCTTTTGTGTGGGCTATTGGTGTCGAAGAACTTACAGGTAAAGGGATTATCATTATGGGACAGTTTGGTTCTACTGAGCAAGTGTTCATATTGTATGGTCTCATTGCATTCACTTACTTTTCATTGAACTATGCCCTATCCTTGATGGCACGTTCTCAACAACGCAGAACAGCGATGCAAAGTTATTAAATGAAGAAGATGTCATCTTGAAGATGATTTGATACGTGCGTATGAATGGATGAAGGCATATGACATAAGCAGTTCCAATTGCAGACCAAACGCTGCTAATGGGACTGCTTATCGTATAGAGATGACTTTAAACTTCTCAAGTATGGAAGTCATAGAAATTCACGAACCGAGGGGCACCCTATCGAATTAATGTGTTATTCATAGGATCAATTCGTATTTCGCAAATGGTCGGTAATCGTTTGATACATATTCCAATGTAAAGCTTACTTTTATGGTCTTAGGTGTTGAAGCATTTATCTATTTTGGAGAAGTTTTTTGATTTCTTGGAGCTCCTGTTTGACTGCAGCTAATTCTGCATAGACATCTCCTTGATGACCCATACTCGATTCTGAAGATACATGTGACACTTGCTCGACTAGATCCGCATTTAATGCTTGTTGAGCTGTCTTTTCTTGATCCGCCTGCTCTTCTTTATTGGCTTGATCAACATTGGTTACAATTACACCTACGAATAAATTCAATAACACGAAAGTTCCTAGTAGCACGAAGGATACAAAATACACCCAAGCGTATGGAGCTAACTTCATCACAGGTCGCATCACATCACTTGCCCATGCTTCTAAGGTTACGACTTGAAACAAGGTAAGCAACGTTAACTCGATGGATCCGAAATATTCGGGAGATACTTCGCGATAGAGCATCGTTCCCATAACTGCGAACACATAAAATATTAACGATGTAAACAAGAATATCGTACCTAGCGAAGGAAGCGTAAGCAACAAGGCATTCGTTAGTTTCTTCAGCGATGGAATTACTGTGATCGTGCGAAAAACTCGAAGAATCCGTATAATCCTCAACAAGGTTACGAACGTTGACCCGTTGATCAAATGGCCGAGCATGACAATGACAAAATCGAATACATTCCAAGGATCTTTAAAAAATTGCCACGAAAAACGTATAGCGATCAATTTAATCATAATTTCGAGTGTGAATAGCCACAGTACGCCTTGATCAATAACATGAAACCAATACTTATACGTATCATATAAAGCAGGATATGTTTCAAGTCCAATTAAAGCAGTATTCAATAAGATAAGGAACATTACACTTCGTGTAAAGTACCTATTTGCTATGACTTGTTGACAATATACTGAGAGCTTCTTCATCAAAACTTCCTTACTCCGACTTTGTCAGTTGAATTATATGTCTATGATCTTATCATATCATAAATCACAGAGAGTCGACTAATGGTATCCTATGATAAAATTAATTTTCTGTTAACACGAAGCGTTCTTTCATTTTACAGAACTTTGTTAGATTGAAGTTGTACGATGATTGCCATAGTGAGAGGAGACGGTGTGTTATGACGAATCTGGTCTTACCCGAATCAACACTAGAACGCGCAAAGCTAATTGTCAAAATTGCAGATACACTCGAAGAGATCGAGAGTGCTTTCAGATTACGTTATCATGTATTTGTCGAAGAAGAGAACAATCCCAACTTGCAAAATGAATCCCGTCTCGAACAAGATGAGTATGATTTGTTTTGCGACCACATTATTGTGAAAAATCAGGAAACGAATGAAGTTGTTGGGACATATCGCATTATGCTTCATCAGCAAGCACTTCGCGGGAAAGGGTTTTACTCTGAAACTGAATTTGATTTAAGCGGTTTCCATGCTTTCCGGCCTTACAGTATGGAACTCGGAAGAAGTTGTGTGCATCCTGATTATCGTCAAGGTGTTGTCATCCAAATGCTTTGGAGAGAAATTGGGCAATACGTTAATCGCCACCATGTACAATATTTGATCGGCTGCGCGAGTGCTTATCATCTCGATTCACTGAAATTGCGTCAGATCTATACCTTACTCCACAACAAAAAAATGATTACTGATCGTTATGGTGTAAAGCCACTGCCTTCACATCGTATCGATGATCTCCACAGATTACAAGAGCCTATGAACGAGAAAGAAATTTTGCGACAATGCCCTCCCTTATTAAAAGGCTATATGTGGTTAGGTGCTGAAATCGGTGGGGAACCTGCCTATGATCCGATATTTACAACAACCGATTTCTTTATCGTGTTAGAGACGACTAAGATCGCGAAGCGATACAAAAGCTTCTTCGCCTAAAGGGGTGCTGTTCTTGTTTGAATGGATGAATAAGCTCATGGATGAACGCAATGCCCGCAGGATCAGTTATCGCATGGCACACAAAATTCCTAGAGCGTTGATCTTGCTTTTGTGTTGGCTACTCGCTGGTGGGATTAGTTTTTTGCAAAGATTAGGGTTCACTCAGCAACTAAATCAAAATCTTTCACGAGCATATGCAGATCGATCGAAGAGAAAGATCAAAAAAATAACTCGTTATTATTATTATCATCTGTTTCTCAGCTTGTTTGAATTACTATTTGATGTCAATCATCTACCGCAAAGAGAGAGTAAGATTTTTCGGGTTACAGGTCAAGAACATCTTACGGAAGCACTTCATCGTGGCAAAGGGATTATTGTTTATGCACCGCATATCGGTAATTTTTTTTACTATTACTGGTTTTTATCCAAGCATTATGATTGCTTAGCTGTAGCTACTGCAACTGATCCTAACATTAGATCGATATATCTCAAATTCAACGAGTTGGGTTGCAAAGGAATCGATTACGATCTCACACCGCCACTTCAATTAATGAAAAGTTTACGTACTCATTTAGCTCGAAATGGCGTTGTCTTTTTATTAGGAGATTTTTATCGCGATGCATTTCCAGATTCTCAATTTTTCGGACATCAGACCCGTTCCCCTCGTGGCGCTGCATTACTTGCCTTACAACACCAAATTCCTATCGTCCTCATGAAAGCAAAGCGAACAAAAGGTTTCCGTCATGAAATACGCTTTTTAGAAAGCTTTGATATGTATCTATCTTTTGAAAGCCATGAAAGCGCTGAAGCTAATCAATTTCTCAATAACTGGATGGAGTCTGTGGTTCGTGATCAACCCGATCAATGGTTTTATTGGTACGATGTCCATAATCGATGGAAAGAAAATTCGCTCCACACTTAAGGAGGACAACATGGATACAGGTAGTCATATTTTGTTTGGTGTCACGTTAGGTGTATTAGCAACTCAAAATTCAGTGATTGCCAGTCATGATGGATTAAGCGTTGCACTAATGGCCGCAACCATCATCGGATCAAATGCCCCTGACTTCGATTCAATTGTTCGCCTATCAAGCAAAGACAATTACTTAAAGCATCACCGCGGGATCACCCACTCATTACCCGCTTTATGTGTGTGGCCTTTTTTGATATCCTTACCGCTTGCTGATGTGTTGGATGTATGGAGTCACTTCAGCAGCTTGTTGTTCTTCTCTTGTATCGCAGTAATCTTTCATGTTCTTCTTGATTGGTTTAATGCTTATGGCGTGCAATGTTTTCGTCCACTTACCAAGAAATGGCAGCATCTCGATGTCTTACCGATTTTTGATCCGTTTTTGTTTACCTTGCACTGTACAGGTCTATTGATCTGGCAATTGGGCTGGTTTTCTGGGTCTTCCGTATTTATGGTGATTTATTGCATCACATTCGGATATTTAGCTATTCGACTGTGGGCGCACAAGAAAGTGATTCGGAGGATGAAAGAAAACTTACGCATACCCGGTGACTATATGGCCATCCCAACGCTACATTGGTTCAAGTGGCAATTCATAGTTGAAACAGAAGAAACCTATTACACAGGCAATGTCACATACAATCATATGGAAATCAAAGATATGTATAGGAAACCAACTTATGATGAATTCATCGAAGCCTCCAAGGGTGTAGATGGCGTCAGATCTTTCATTCTTTTCGCTTCGAAAATTCATGTGAAATTAATGAAAGTGCAGGAAGGTTATGAAGTTCAGTGGCGTGATGTGAGATTCTGGCATAATCATAAGCTACCGTACGGTATTAATGTGACGCTCGATGAACAGATGAATGTCACAAAAACAGAAATCGGATGGACCAAGAAATCCTGGGACCCACCCTATGTATGATTCGAATGCGGCTTCATTTGATCCGCAAAAGAAGAGACTTCAGCCATGACACTATTTGCTCCAAGCTTAGCCAACAGGGTTGAATGTTGCATGGCTTCGTGTGTTTTCAAAAGAAATGAAAATAAGTCCCTCTCGATATCAGTCAGACTCGTAAACATAACGTAAGCTCTCTCTTAAACCACTAATTCAGACATATCCTGTGCACTGATTTGCTGATAGTGAAGCAATAGTTGCGCGAATATGCTATCCCAAGATTTCAAGCGACTGTACGCCAAAGCTTCTTGTGCAATTCGAGCTCGAAGAGCAGAATCATCATATAGCTTCACTACAGCTGCTCGGAAAGCTTGAACATCCCCAGCGGGACATAACAGTCCTGTTACACCCTCTTCAATAATATCTTGAACACCACCTTGTGCAGCACCAATAACAGGTGTACCCGAAGCCATGGCTTCGAGAATTACATTGCCAAAAGTTTCTGTAGGTGATGGGAACAAAAATATGTCAGCAGCTGCATACCATCGCTGTAACGCTGCACCTTCAGTAAATCCAAGATAGGTGATGCGAGAATTCAGCGTTTTTTCATTTGTGGCAACAAGTCCTCTATACATGGGTCCATCGCCAGCAATAACGAGATGTGCGTTATTTCGAATTCGCTTAGGTAGAGTTTCGAACGTTTCGATTAATACATCCATGTCCTTCTCCGGTGCGATACGACCAACATATAAGATCACAAATTCATCTTCATCGATTCTACATTCTTGCAATACGGCTTGCCGGTCAACGAGAGGGTAGAACTTTGCAAGATCTATACCTCTGCTCCAAATTTCCAAATCGCTGAACCCTCGTTCTAGTAGATATTGACGCGTAGACTCACTTGGCACAAAAACCTTCTCGCAATCTTGGTGGAACCATTGCATGTATTTCCAATAGGCGTTCTCTAACCACCGAATGTTATAATACGATAGATACTGATCAAAATGTGTATGATATGAAGCAACAAGAGGAATGTTACGGCTGTAGGCATAACGTTGACCATATAACCCCATCGTAAAAGGTGTAGCCACATGAATGAGTGTTGGTGCAAAATCATCGATGGCTCTGTTCATGGAAAGGGGATTGGCTATGGTCAAGCGACATTCAGGATATAAAATAAAAGGAATACTTAAGAATCGCTTCACCAACACATCTTGTTCTGCTTCAAACATGTTCATCATATTGTAATTCGGAGCAAACACTTTACATGGAATTTGGTTTTTTTCAAGATAGTCCGCCCATTTTCCTAATGTTTTGGCAACACCATTCACATCTGGAAGAAACGTATCTGTGAATATAGCTACTCTCATGATAACCTCCTGTGATCTGCATCCTTGATGCTAATTCTATCAAGGAAGTGTTAATCTAGTATTAACTAGATATCAAAATTTGCTTTTACACAGTTTGTTTTTCTTCATACGGTGCAAAGATCCACCTGTTCCATACGAAAATCAATACGATTTGTACACCCGTCATCAACGCAAAGAAAGGCCAAAACTCGATATCCTTAAAAGCGCTCATCATCTGAGCGAGAGTGCGCTTTGGAAACACAAACAACTCAATCGAATGCAAACGTTGAAATCGACCGATGTATATCGCATAACTCGATAGTAACGTAACACCACTGATCCAAATCACTGGATGAAGCTTCTTTACTCGATCTCTGACCAACTTGCCGATGATACCCAAAGAAACAAAACCGAAGGTAATCCCTAAAAATACACCCAAGATCATGTGGAAAAAATTCATCCAGATGGTGTAATTTGAAGAAAATATGCTGATACGTTTCCCTTCTCTAAGGCTGTATGCGATTTCTTTATATGGCAACTCACTAAGATGAAAGAAATCTGTAATCAGATAAGGGGCATTCGGATAAAATAACAACCAAATGAACACAAATGGCCAAAAAAATATAGCTTTTGAGTGAATAAAATTCCGTCGTGCAAGCATTACTGCAATTTCATATGGGATATAGGCAAGCAAAACATTCATGCTCAAAAAAAAAATCTATCATCCATAATAATCGGCAGGATAAAAAATGATACAAAAATTAATCGATTCCACCAGCGCAATCGAACAACATGATCAATCGTCAAATCAATCCCACCCTTTCCTTGAATTTAACTATTATGCGTAGCGATAATAAATCAACATGAACGTAAACAAGACGAAGATAAAATTCAATGATACGAACACCATCCGGTCTACTAACGTTCTATGCATTTGAACAGGCGGTTTGTAGAAGCTTACACCTTCCATAATAAACGTGATAAGAATGATGTGTATCAAAAAATGCCCTACGACTTCAGTCCATCCAAACAGCATCGTCGTGGATATGAAGATTAACGTAAGGACAAACGATAGTAATCGATTTAAAATACCCACAACAAGTAAATACCCTACTACAAATTCGATGAAAGCTGCTAGCACAACGAAAACTTCAGGTGAAAACCCGAAAACAGGGACACCGTGTTTTTGGATAATATCTATAGCCATCGTGGGGAATACGAATTTCTCCAAAGCTACCCAACACAATGATAATCCCGTTCCTAAATAAAGTAAGGGGTATCCCCATGCAGACAACTTCGTTTTCTGTACCAATAGCGTCCCTACAATAGCAAAGTAAAAGCCATAGTCTAACATATGGAACACACCTGCATCTACCGTAACACTAATTAACAATGAAAAGATGATCAATGCAGCTAATTTCGTCGCATAATGATGTGGCACTAGCAACAAGATGATGGCAGACCATATCAACACAATCTCAATTACCGAGTTGATTTCGAAATCTGGTACGAAGAGCGACCCCGTGATTACTTGAATACATAAGGCAGCTGCCAATCCATATGTCAAAATACGAATGGAATAGGTGCGAACTTGGTCGAGACGAGCATCTACGCGTTGAATGAACTTCGATCCGGATAACATTGGTAATAGTTGCGTCAAAGCTGCAAGCAACAAGGAAACCACAAGTGTCAATGTGATGAACAATGGAGAGAGGATACTCTCTATATTCACTTTCTCGGGTTGAACATCTGTGAACCATTTGACATGCGCATTAGCGAACAACGGCATAAAAAAAAGAATCCCGCTACCTAGAAGTACTACCATGAATCTACGTGTGGATATCTTCACATTCACTTGAAATCCCTCCATAATTTGAGATATTTCTATACTATTATAATATAAATAAGTTTTAAATTCAAATAAATGTAAAAAAATGAATCTATATTGGAATTCTTATCTTCTATGCTTCGACAACTTTAGTAAATATATTTTAAATATATTACACAAGAGAATTGAGGTGATGATCGAACATACACAACAAATCACATTCTATGCTAAGGATATATAACTTCGCACATCAAACTAGGCTTTATCTTATCTTTCCTTAATTATGAATAACGAAACCGGAATGACGTATACCAAATTTGTGAATGTTCGTTGAATCGAAGAAAGTAAGCGTTTATTGCTCACCACTGCATACGCGATAACTGAAATTTCATCATTTAACGGTTTTATATACCCTAGTTATTTTACCAAAGTGTTCAAATCGATTGTTGGCTTGTCTCCTCAACAATTTCGTGTTCTGCATCGAATCTGATGATGATTCTTCGCTATCACGAATGCATCCGGAGTGCATGATGAAATCCTACATATCGCTTCATGGTGTTCGCGCATACTGTAACAGATCCATATGACATAAGGTTTCAATGATCTCTTCCATACATTTTTAGTACGGCCTATGTTATAATAAATATAAATTATTTATAATTTTAGAGCATCTTATTTGATGTAACCTATCAATCGAAATGGGGAGAATGATCATGAATCAGCCATCATCTTGGCTAGACCGCTATGGCAATTGGGTGTCAGGGAAATACAGTAAATGGGGCATTGTTGGTTCCTGGCTTGTGCTTGCGATTATCCTCAATCTGTTATTCCCCACAGCAAATAGTCAAGTGAACAATAGTGCAATGAATCTAGATGAATCTCAACCATCTGTGCAAGCCAAACAAATCGTAGAAGAACAATTCACAAGTGATCAAGGGTTCCCTGCATTAATCGTATGGCAACGTATCGCAGGCATCAGTGATGAAGATTTGATACATATTCAACAAATCGTAAGTGAAATTTCAACCAATCCTTTGCCTGAACAGAAACTCGTTCCGCCTTTGCACCAATTACCACCTCAAGCACTTCAAGCACAGATCTCAGAAGATGGCTCGACTTTCATCTTACCTATATTCTTTGAAAATGAAGTTGATGCAGAGAAATTAGGGGAAAGTATTCAAGAATTGAAGGAAATATCTACTGAAGTCATTGGTACAGATCCTTTTGATTTAGCTTTGGGAGCAGATTCCCTGGTTGCTCGAGTTTCGGGTCCTGTGGGAATTGCGATCGATGCCGTTTCGTTATTTTCTACAGGTGACTTTGCTC
>CAMCVV010000039.1 GCA_945881905.1 Paenibacillus alvei | reverse complement strand
AATTCACAAACCTGCACGCTCGACAGTAGAAGTATCGCGCTTACCAAAAAATGTTCTTGTTGAAATTGAACTAATTGCTGTCATAGAATGAAATTTTTATTAAAATTCGAAAATATTATAAATAAATATACAATATCTGAAAAATAAGCAGGAATTTATACATTAAATGTAGAATTAGTCACCAAGTCATAAGCTGGCTAAAGGTGGTGAGCACAAATGCAAATTACAGATGTTAGGCTCAGACGTGTAAATTCAGAAGGAAGAATGAAAGCAATTGCTTCAATTACCATTGATAATGAGTTTGTTGTACATGACATCCGTGTAATCGATGGAAATAATGGAATGTTCGTAGCTATGCCTAGTAAACGAACGCCAGATGGTGAATTCAGAGATATCGCCCATCCTATCTCTTCTGCTACACGAGACAAAATTCAAACTGCAGTTTTAGCTGAATATGATAAAGCAGCTGTTGATGAAGCTCCTGCCGAATAAAATTATCATATGCTAATATGGAGAGCGCGTAGCTCTCTTTTCTTTTTTTAAAAAGTGAGTTATATTGGGAAAAGGGAAAAGTATAAGGAGTTGAAATCAAAGTGAAGATCACAGCTGTTGTTTTAGCTGCTGGCGAAGGAAAGCGTATGAAGTCTCGATTGTATAAAGTACTTCATCCCGTATGTGGCAAACCAATGGTGGGTCATGTAGTTGATCATTTAAGTGAATTATCCATACATCGAACCCTAGTTATTGTAGGACATGGAGCAGAAGATGTAAAATCTTACCTAGGAAACGGTGTGGAATATATATTTCAAAGTGAACAGCTAGGAACAGGGCATGCTGTATTACAAGCTAAAGATGCTTTTGAACACGAAGAAGGTATAACCATTGTCATTTGCGGGGATACACCTCTTGTTCAAACACAGACGCTTATACAGATGATCAATATTCACAAAGAAGCTCAATCAGCGGCTACGATTCTAACAGCAATTCTCGAAAATCCACATGGCTATGGCCGCATCATTCGAGACGACCAACAATTCGTAACAGCAATCATAGAGCAAAAAGATTGCAATCAGAAACAAGCTCTGATCCATGAAATTAATACAGGGACGTATTGTTTTGACACTCAGAAGTTATTTCGTTGCCTTTCGCAAATAACGAATAATAACCAACAAAAAGAATATTATTTAACAGATGTCATTCGGATCTTACATACACAAAACGAAGTCGTCCGGGGCTATTGCCTAGAGAAGAGTAGTGAATCAATTGGAATTAATGATCGAGTGGCATTAGCGGAAGCACAAGCCATTATGCAAGAGAGAATCAACCGCGCACATATGCACAATGGTGTTACGTTAATTCACCCTGCATCTACGTACATCGATGCCGATGTTAGGATTGGTATGGACACAATCATATACCCCAATACCCATCTCAAAGGGCAAACGGAAATTGGTGAAAACTGTAGAATTGGTCCGGATTCAGAGATTATCGATTCAGTGATCAGTGATGACGTTCATATTCATCATGCAGTTCTCCATGGAGCCGTCATAGACAGTTCCACACAGGTAGGACCATTTGCTTACCTTCGCCCAGGAACCAAATTAGGAAAACACGTAAAAATAGGCGATTTTGTAGAATTAAAAAATGCGTCCATAGACGATGGCACAAAAGTAAATCATTTAAGTTACGTGGGTGACGCCATCGTAGGTAAAAATGTGAATATTGGTTGTGGAGCAATCACAGTGAACTATGATGGTCAAAATAAGCATGTGACGCGAATTAATGACGATGCGTTTATTGGAAGCAATGTGAATTTGATTGCTCCTATTACGATTGGTCAAGGAGCATACATCGTGGCAGGGTCTACAATAAGTGAAGACGTGAATGCAGGTGATATGGCAATCGCACGAGAAAGACAAACGAATAAGCCAGGATATGCTAAAATATTGCGAACACGTATTCAGAAAAAATAGGAGGTTACGAAGGTTTTGAAATGTTTTGTCGGACTGGGTAACCCGGGTAAAAATTATGAGAATAATCGCCATAACATAGGGTTTATGGCTTTAGACAACTTCGCGCGTCAACTGGAGATCCCACATTTTCAAGTTAAAGGTAAAGCGCACATCGCTGAAGGGAATGTACAGGGAAAAAAATTCGTTTTAGTGAAGCCGATGACGTATATGAATCTATCAGGTGAAGCCGTTCGTGAGACAATCGATTTCTATAAAATAAAAATCGAGGATATACTAGTTGTGTACGACGATGTAGATACACCTTTCAACCAATTACGACTAAGATATCAAGGAAGCGCAGGAGGTCATAACGGGATTAAGTCGATCATTCAACATACCGGTACGCAATCGTTCAAGCGGATTCGTATTGGTGTATCACGCCCCCCTCTTCATTTAGATACAGCACAGTATGTGCTATCTAATTTCGCGAAACAAGAAAGTATAGAACTCCATCAGGTACTAGACCGTTGTAAAGAAGCGATGATTCATAGTCTCGATCATACATTTGAAGAAACGATGGGTATATTTAACAAATAGAGGTGTGATATGACATCATTTCTCATGTGCGGGCTAAGATGAATAGATCTTGAGCATACTACTAATCAGATTGCATGCACAGAAGGAGACATATGGAAATGACAGTACAATATGTTTGTCGGCATTGTGATAGTTCGCTCGGTATGATTCATCAAGAAAGTGTTACTGAACAACAACTTGGTTTTCATTTCTTGACCCTTGAAGAACGTCGGGATATAATAGCGTATAATCAAAATGGTCATATTACGGTAAAAGTGAGCTGTGAATATTGCAACGAAGCGTACCAAGCCAATCCAGAATTAGTATTGTTAGCAAGTCCTCTTCAATAGAAGAGCTGTTTTTATATTGTCTTTAGCCTAGGGCATATTGCCAAGGCTTCTTTTTGTGGGAGGGGAGATTGTCTTTGCAAGTTCTACAACAACAGTTATCCGTAGATACCGATTTTCAATCCATAGCATCAGGTATCCGTTCGCAAATGAAAGACCAAATCATAGCTGGTTGTAACGGTTCCTCGAAGCAACTCTTGATGGCTTCGCTTTATAGTGCGTTAGATCAACCTTTATTCATCATTACACATAATATGTTTGCAGCACAAAAAATCGCCGAGGATTTGATTGAATGCTTGTCTGATCAGGAAGTGCTTCTATTTCCTTCACAAGAAATTCTAGCAACTGAATTAGTAAATTCAAATCCTGAAATGACCATGCAGCGGATTGATATTTTAAGTAAACTTGGACGTGGATTTCGAGGTATAATTGTCGCGCCTTATGCAGGTGTTCGAAGAATACTTACTAGCTTCGACGCATTTCAAGAGTTGCACCATACGATTAAAGTTGGTGACACAATTCATATCGAAGAATTACTTGAACGATTAGTAGAGCTTGGCTATGAACGAGTAGAAAGAGTGGAAACAAAAGGCCAAATGAGTGTCAGAGGAGGCATTATTGATTTCTATCCATTAACTATGGCCTCAGCTGCTCGGATTGAACTTTTTGATGTAATTGTAGAATCCATTCGAACGTTTGACCCCATTCATCAACGTTCATTAGGATCACTCGACCTGGTGGATATTACGCTATCTAGAGAAATTCCAATCAACAAAGAACGCATGCAATCTGCAGCGAAACATGCTTTCGAACTTCTGCAGGCGCAACTTGATAAAATGACGGATCGTAAAGCCAAAGAGAAGCTCCAAGAAGGTATGGGATATGAAATTGAATTACTTCGCCAAGGACAATCTTTCCCGGGATTAGTCAAGTATATCTCGATGATGTTTAATGAAAGGCACACCCTGTTCGATTTCATGCCCGTAGATACGGTATTAATTCTAGATGAACCCGCTCGTCTACTTGAAGTTTCAAAGCAACTAGAGCGCGATGATGCAAATTGGATGATAAATGCATTGCAAGAAGGTAAAAGCTTACCTGCTCTCGTTTTCTCGAAAACATATGATTCCTTCATGCAACGCAAGAAATTTCCTACGATATATTTATCGTTATTCCTTCGACAAGTACCTAATATTCAACCTCAACAAATTGTTAATTTCTTCACTCGAAGTATGCAAAGTTTTCACGGTCAATTAAATCTATTGAAATCTGAAATTGAACGATGGGATAAGAATGGTTTTCGCGTATGGATTCTTGCTAATGGAGAAGAACGCAAGGAACATGTCATTCGTGTTCTCGCGGATTATCAAATCGAGAAAGTTCGTGTTATCGAAGGAAATCTTCAAGCGGGATTTGAAATACCATCTGTAAAAGTCGTGGTTATTACAGAAGGAGAAATTTTCTCTCAAAAACAACGAAAAGTTCGTAAAGTCGAGAAAAGAATTGAAAATGCAGAAAGAATAAAGAATTACCAAGAGTTGCATGTGGGTGATTATGTCGTTCACATTCACCATGGCATAGGGAAGTATATCGGTATTGGCACAATTGATGTAGACGGGATACATAAAGACTACATTCATATTATGTATGGTAGTGGGGATAAACTTTCCGTACCCATAGACCAAATCGAGCTCATCCAAAAATATATAGGTTCAGAAGAAAAAGAACCTAAATTAAATAAACTCGGTGGGGCGGAATGGTCTAAAGTAAAAAGTAAAGTTTGTGCTTCGATTAAAGACATCGCAGACGAGCTGATTAAACTCTACGCAGAAAGACAAGCGATCGAAGGGTATGCTTTCAGTAAGGACAGCTCGTATCAACAAGAATTCGAAGCGATGTTTCCCTATGAAGAAACACAAGATCAGTTACGCGCGATTATCGAAATTAAAGAAGACATGGAGTTACCCCGTCCCATGGATCGATTACTTTGTGGAGATGTAGGCTATGGTAAAACAGAAGTAGCGATAAGAGCAGCTTTCAAATCTGCATTAGACGGTAAACAAGTAGCAGTTTTAGTTCCGACGACGATTCTAGCACAACAACACTTCGAGACTTTTCGTGAACGATTCAGAGGATATCCATTTAATATTCAAGTATTAAGTAGATTTCGCTCAAAAACAGAACAACTCGAAACAATCAAATCATTAAAAAAAGGAACAGTGGATATCGTCATTGGGACACATCGCATCCTTTCACAAGACATTCAATTCAAAGATCTAGGACTATTGATTGTCGATGAAGAACAACGGTTTGGTGTGTCACACAAAGAAAAACTCAAAAGAATCAAAATGAATGTGGATGTGTTGACTTTAAGTGCAACCCCGATCCCACGTACACTTCATATGTCTATGCTCGGAGTGAGAGACCTTTCTGTCATTGAGACACCTCCTGAGAATCGTTTTCCTGTACAAACGTATGTTGTAGAGTATAATCTAACTTTAGTGAGAGATGCAATCGAACGAGAGCTTTCTCGTGAAGGTCAAGTGTATTATTTGCACAATCGCGTACAAGGTATATTGCAAATTGCGGATCAGATATCTGAATTAGTGCCAGATGCCAGAGTTGCTGTAGCTCATGGACAAATGGGTGAACAAGAGTTGGAGAGGACAATACTTGATTTCCTCGATGGGGAATTCGATGTATTGGTCAGCACAAGTATTATTGAAACAGGCGTAGATATCCCTAATGTGAATACATTGATCGTACAAGATGCAGATCGTATGGGACTTTCCCAACTGTACCAATTAAGAGGAAGGGTAGGCCGATCGAATCGAGTTGCATATGCGTACTTTACGTATCAAAGAGATAAAACACTTACTGAAATCGCAGAAAAAAGATTACAATCAATAAAAGAGTTTACAGAACTCGGTTCTGGGTTTAAAATTGCAATGAGGGATTTATCAATTCGAGGTGCAGGGAACCTTTTAGGTGCTGAACAACATGGTTTCATCGCATCTGTTGGTTTCGATATGTATTCGAGAATGCTTGCGGAAGAAATAGAAAAAAGAAAACTAGAAGCCAGAGGTGTGGAAATAGTTGTAGAACCAATTTGGAATACACACATAGATCTGCAAATCGATGCATATCTTCCATCGGATTATATCTTTGATCATTCGCAAAAAATAGAGATTTACAAGAAAGTATCTGCGGTGAGTTCCATTGAAGAATCTGAAGATTTATTAGAAGAATTACAAGACCGTTTTGGTAAACCACCACAAGCTGTCCTTAATTTGATGGCTATCTCTCGAATAAAAGCATATGGTACGATGTATAAAATCGAATATATGGGATTGAAGTCAGAAGATTTTACGATAAAAATCCACCCCGACCAAAATGAAACATTAGATGGACAGAAACTAATGACACTATCCTCTCAATTTGAAGGACGAATTAAACTGATTGCTGCTCCACAGATCCAACTTTTGATTCGTTGTAAAGGATTAGGTCCGGAACAATCCATAGATGTTCTGGAACGGTTTTTGGAAAAATACAAAAATGCTTTGAAAACGAAAGGAGAAACACAAGATGTTAGCAAATCGCTTAGTTCAATCAAGTAATAGCCGAGTATATGTATGGATCCTGATAATTGTACTTGTTCTAACTTCCACGGCATGTGGAAAAGCAAATGATAGTGAAGTCATTTTAACGTATAAAGATAATGGTGAAATTACACAAGATGAATTCGACACATTTATCAATGTGAACAAAATGTTTTCGCCTCAAATGGCAACGTATATTGAGGAACCTGGATTTCAACAAGAAATGTTAAAACAGTTAGCAAGCTATCTAATTTTATCAGATCGAGCGAGTGCAGAAGTCGAACAAGCTGCTGACAAGCAAGTTGAAGAGCAGCTGAAACAAATCCTTGATTATATCGGTCAACTCGAAGGTGGATTAGAAAAACAATTGTTGGATAATAACCTTAAAGAAGAAGATATTGAATACTTGTTGAAAATTAGTTTCTATTCAATGTTAGGCATGAAAGAAACGATTACAGATGCACAAATTGAAGATGAATATAAGAACAATTTGGATAACCATCAATTCGAGATTGCAACAGTGAGTCATATTCTCATCTCAACGACGAATGCTGCAACGAATGAAGTGATGAGAACAGATGAAGAAGCTTTGAAGCGTGCTAACGAAGTACTCGGTAAACTCAAATTAGGGGAAGATTTTGCTAAGTTAGCTCTAGAGTACTCAGATGATCCAGGGTCTAAAGAAAAAGGCGGTAAATATGAAGATGTGAGCGTGAACCAATGGGTTGCAGAGTTTAAGCAAGCAGCTATCGACCTCCCGTTAAACACCTTAAGCGAACCTCCTGTTAAAACAGAGTTTGGGTATCACGTTATGAAAGTAGAAAATCGTAGAATAAAAACAATCGAAGAAGCTCGAGAAGAAATCGAGAAAACTTTGATGGATAAAATTTACTCTGATTTTTACGAGAACGAGTTAACAAAACTCATATTGACCAATAAGTTAGCTAAATCTGCTGATGAATCACCTGCACCTTCGGATGAATTACCTGAATCTACCGATATACCAGCTACTCCTTAATCTGAAAGGGTCTTATGTCAGTGAGCTGATTAAATAACGAATAGTCATATGTTACCAGGATGTTCAAATATGAGCATCCTGTTTTTATTTGGACGATTTGGACATAATGAAAACAGCAGTGTTCCATGTTAGAAACAGGAACTCTGAAAGCCTTTGGCAGAAGAGTCTGAATAAAAATGTACCACATCCTGAATGAAGTTGAGTAATCAAAGAAAGAGAGGCATCGAATTGGAATGAAAGCAACGGGAATAGTTCGTCGGATTGATGATTTAGGCAGAGTTGTGATTCCCAAAGAAATCAGGAGAACATTACGAATTCGTGAAGGTGATCCTTTAGAGATTTTTGTTGACCGTGATGGGGAAGTCATTCTGAAGAAATATTCACCGATTGGTGAACTGGAGGATTTTGCTAGAGAATATGCAGAATCTTTATTTGAAAATACGAATCATGTGACAATAATTACAGATCGAGATATCATCATTACTGTTGCTGGAGGTTCCAAAAAAGAATACTTAGAAAAACCAATAAGTAAATTAATCGAATCATCTATGGAAAACAGAAAGACAATTACAGAAATGGTAACAGGACATTACGAAATCGTCAAAGATACACCTGAAACATTTAGTAGTATGGTGATCGCACCAATTATTGCAGGTGGGGATCCAATCGGATCCGTTATTTTGTTAAGTAAGGAAGAACAAGTTAAAATGGGTAAAATGGAATTGAAAATGGCGGAGACGGCTGCTGGGTTTCTTGCTAAACAGATGGAACACTAAATACTTTGATTCAGTGCGTACAAACTTCCCGCGTGGAGACGAGAAATCTTCACAGTAGGGAAGCTTTTTTGTCTAAAAAACGCTATAATAGAAAACATCTGAAATCAAAGCAGGAGGTCGAAATGCCACCACAGATTACCATAGTAGGTCTAGGTTCTGGAGAAATTAGTCAAATGAACTTAGGTGTTTGGGAAAAACTTAAAAAAGCTAAAGTTGTATATTTACGGACGGCTGATCACCCGAGTGTGGATGTATTCAAAGAGCATTCCATTTCTTATAAGACATTTGATGAAGTGTACATGAAATTCCAACAATTTGATGAAGTTTATCAAATGATCGTTACTACACTTTTTGATATCGCTTGTAGCACACAAGAAGAAATCATATATGCTGTTCCAGGGCATCCCATGGTTGCAGAAACAACAGTTCAATTATTATTAAAAAAATGCAAAACCGAAGGAATGCCTGTTAGCTTATTCGGTGGAGAAAGCTTCTTGGATCGTGCATTTCTATGTTTCGGTTTTGATCCAATGGATGGATTTCAATTGTTAGATGCAACTCGGATGTCGCGGTATATGCTTCAACCGTTACTTCATACAATAGTTGGTCAGGTGTATGACCAATCCATTGCATCCGAAGTCAAGCTCACCTTGATGGAAGTCTATCCACACGATTATAAAATTTATATTGGACATTCACTGGGAGTAGATAATAAAGAAAGGATTGATGAAGTATTTCTTTATGAGCTAGATCGTGTGAAGGAGTTTGGGAATCTTTCTTTAGTTTGGGTACCTAAGTGCGAAGAAATCCAACTGCAACAAAGAGATTTCGGACGATTGCATGAAATCATACAAATCCTACGAAGTCCTGAGGGATGTCCTTGGGATCGAATGCAAACACATTCAAGTTTACGAAAACACTTGATTGAAGAGACTTATGAAGTGCTAGAAGCAATGGATGGAAATGACTCTGAGCACTTCTGCGAAGAGCTTGGAGATGTGTTACTTCAAGTTATGCTACATGCTCAAATTGAAGAAGAGTCGGGAGTTTTCGATGTATTTGATGTTATTGCTAAGTTGAATCAAAAATTAATTCGTCGACACCCACATGTATTTCAAGATGTCATCATGGAAAGCGCTGATGAAGTGATGATCAATTGGAATAAGATTAAAGCTGAAGAAAAACAAAATAAAGGCCAAATCCAAAAGTCTTCTATACTCGCGGGGATACCTAAAGAATTACCTACCTTGATCAAAGCACTACATCTACAAGAGAGAGCATCTCGAGTAGGATTTGATTGGAATAAAGCGGATGAAGTGATAGAAAAAGTCCGTGAAGAACTCATGGAAGTAGAATGTGAAATGCTGAAAGCTCCGTCGCTACCAACACAAGAGCAAAAAGCGGAAGTAGGCGACCTGTTATTTGCTGTAATCAACTTAGCTCGCTTTTTACAAATCGACCCGGACGAAGCACTCTCATTGACAAACACAAAGTTCATTCATCGATTTTCTATGATCGAAAAGCAGCTACTAGAAGATGGGAAAACTTTCGATGAAGTAAACATACAATATATGGAATATATATGGAAACAAACAAAAAAATAACAATAAATTCAATTTATTAGCAGGAATTTCGTTATATGATAAAGAATACATAATTAAGCAGTATATCTCTATTATTCCCGAGGGGGTCAAGAAATTATGAACAAATCAGATCTAGTAAGTAAAATTGCTGGAAACAGTGGACTAACCAAAAAAGATGTAGAAACAGTTTTGAATGGGTTTCTTATTGAAGTAACAAATGCATTATCTTCAGGTCAAAAAGTCCAATTGATTGGATTCGGGACTTTCGAAACACGTGTGCGTTCCAGTCGAGAAGGTCGAAATCCACAAACAGGGTCAATCATTCAGATCCACGCTGCAACAGTACCTGCATTCAAAGCTGGCAACAAACTTAAAGAAGCTGTTAAATAATGAGGGTAGATAAGTTTCTGAAGGTATCCCGATTGATCAAACGTAGAACCAAAGCTAAAGATATTGCTGACCAAGGGCGTGTCTGGCTTAATGGGAAAGACGTGAAAGCAAGTCATACTGTGAAGATAGGCGATGAATTAACTGTAGAATTCGGCCAAAAGAAAGTCATCGTAAGAGTTGATTCAACTCTTGAATCGAAACGCAAAGATGATGCAGTACTGATGTATACTTTTCTCAGAGAAGAACCAATTCAAGTTTAACAAGAGGAAAAGACTAAGTGATTAGTCTTTTTTGTTCTCATTTTTCTTCGACTGTCATAAAGTAGTATAAGAAGACAGAGGAGGTACAAGCTATGGCTGACCAAATGAAATCAAAACGGCATGAAATTAAGATGCTCAATCGTAAATCGCTTGAAGTGTCAGGAGTCCTTGATGTATGTAGTTTTCATAGTGAAGCTTTTCATCTTGAATCTGAGTGCGGACATATGGTAATCAAAGGACAAAATTTACATATTAAAAATTTGAATTTAGAGCAATGCTTAATTTTGATTGAAGGCACCATTGACCAAATTGTGTATCAAAACGTCACCTCAACAAAAAAAACAAAAAGATTCATAGGTGCATTCTTTAAGTGACACTTCATGATCAATTCTCCTCGATAGGTTTGATGGTGATCTGTGGGTTAGGCATAGCTTTTATTTTTGACTTTTATCGGGTGTTTTTCCGAATAGTTGCGTTACCTCGGTGGGCACAGCCTATCATAGACATGATCTATTGGCTCATCGCAACGTGTATTGTATTTGGTGTATTAATTCATGGGAATGATGGACAGGTACGTGTATACATCTATTTGAGCGTTTGTGTAGGTGTATGCGCATACTATGCATTTTGTAGTTCGTGGATCATTAAATGCCTTGCAACAATTATACGATGTGCCATGATGATTATACAGAGTTCTGCTCGGTGCATAGCAAAAACATTCAATGTTGTTATCGTCATTCCCATAAAAATATGCTATCATTGTACATATGTATTTTTAGGATTTTTAATGATGATAGCTATATTCATATTAAAAATTATGGTACAATTAATTTATCCTACGAGGAAGATATTCCTATGGTTTATTTCTTTGTGCATATATCATTCAAGACTCAACTCGCTTCTATCTATTGTGATAAAGAAGATTATTGCAATGTTTCGAAGATTATTTTGGAGGAATAAAGGAGGTTGATTAAAGGTGAAGTCAGCGATGCAACAACATACTTCTATGCATCATCGACAACGTTCATATCGTAGGCTTCGATTGTTGGGCATACCTTTAGTCCTTTTTATGTTTTGGGCAATGATTACGATATGGAACCAATACGGAATGATTCAAGAAAAAAGGATAGTTCTAGAACAAATTGAAACCCAACTGGTAGATCTAAAAAACCAAAACGAGGGTTCAAAGAAAGAAATGATTCGACTTTATGATAAAGAATACTTAGAGCAAAAAATCCGTAAAGAATTGAATTATATAAAACCAGGTGAGACGATTTTTTATGTACCGAAATTAACCGAGTAGTTCGTTCATATTAGATATGACATGAAATGATAAGGTTACATATTGAAGGATGAAAATGAATCAAGGAATATAGGGTTGATAATTTTAAGGAGGAACATTTTCTTTATGGCAATTGAAGTAGGCATCAAAGTAGAAGGAAAAGTAACAGGAATTACTCATTTCGGAGCTTTTATTGAACTTTCACAAGGCGTCACAGGTCTTGTTCACATCTCAGAAATTGCAGACAATTATGTGAAAGATGTAAATCTGCATTTAAAGTTAAATGATAAAGTATTAGTTAAAGTGATTAATGTGGATAAAGACGGAAAAATCGGCTTGTCGATTAAGCAAACGGTAGATCGGCCAATTGAAACTCGATCGATTTCACCTGAACAGAATAGTCAAACAAATCGAAATTCTTACGCAGGTAAGACGAACAGTGAGCGTCAAGAGCGCCAAAGTTACTCTCAGAATCCATAGGGTGGGGAACGCTCAAACGCGCGAGGTGGAAACAACCGAAACTTTAAACCGGCTCCGACTAAGCTTACTTTTGATGATAAAGTTACACGATTCTTAAAGGACAGTGAAGAAAGAATCTCTTCACTCAAGAAAAACACAGAATCAAAACGAGGTGGCAGAGGCGGCAGAAGAGACTAGCTAATTAAAAGCACGAAGTTCAACCACATTCAAAGACGAATGTGGTTGTTTGTGTTACCCCAAAGGGATCCTATGTATATGAACTGAGTATCAAATAGATAAAACCCAAAAGAATAAGGGTGATGGCAAAGAAATAAAGACCATAAAGTCAAATTACTCTGCAAACCACCGCCCCTTATCAATGGGTATAGATAGTGGGGAGAGATATTGAGAACTAATCATTCCCTCTTAATTGATATTCGACAACGCATTATGCTAAAAATATAAATTACACAGGTGCATTTCGCAGAGAAACTACAGGGATACGGTTCATATATTTCGATTCTACAAAATAAATGCACAGACGATATACATTCCATTCAGCATAAAGATGGGGGATTGTCGGAAAATTTAATCTAGACGCGGGCTCATTCTGACAAACTTTCTATTACGATGCTTATATACTATATGTATATAGCAGATGAAATGGAAGGTGATTTGATGCCAAAATTTACGCATATGACTACGCTCAAATACCAAACGATAGGTGCATGGTATAAATTAAAGGGAAGTAGGCTGAATCAGAGGAATAATTTCTTGCAAGTAATGTTTCTTAAATCGTACCGGATAGAACTCATGCTTATCGTGATGGGCTTTTTGCTAGGAAGAGCACTCATTTTTGAACAATTGTCCCCTTTTACTTTAGCTTTTTTTGCAGTGATCTTTTTTTTGAAGCGCGATATATGGTTAATCGTTGGACTTGCGTCGGTGTGTGGTAATTTATTATCAGTAAATCCTCAATTAACATGTATGATTAGTGAATTTCTTATTTTTTATTTGATCCAAAAAGCGTTGATGAATTATGACCGTTCGACGTTATCATCAACACCGTTTATTGTAGCGATCATTACATTCGCAGCAGGACTTTTTATAAATATTTTATCTATGGATCTGACATGGATCAGTTTATTCATTTCTGTAGTCGAAGCATTGCTGTCATTTGTGCTTACGCTAATCTTTATGCAAGCATTACCTTTATGTATGCAAAAAAGGAATTTTCTAGTACTCCGACACGATGAAATGATCTGCCTTGTCCTATTATTGGCATCAGTCATGTCTGGCACAGCGGGATGGATGGTAGGGGGAATATCTATTGAACATACGATATCTCGTTATGTATTGCTTCATTTTGCTTTGTGGGGTGGAGCTCCACTAGGAACAATGGTTGGATTAGTGACAGGACTCATTTTAAGCCTATCTGATGCAAAAGCCATTTACCAAATGAGTTTACTTGCTTTTTCGGGAATGGTTGCGGGACTCTGTAAAGATGGAAAGCGCATTGCAGTTACGCTCGGATTGCTTGTAGGGTCTACCCTGTTGTCTTTTTATTTAGGAGATCAGTCCAACATTCTTTATTCGTCTGGGGAATCTTTCATTGCGGGAGTGTTGTTTATGTTGACACCACAAAAATTTGTACAACAAATTTCATCTTTTTTTACGGGCACCCAAGATCACGCGAGAAACCAGCATGATTATGCGAAAAGGGTGAAAGATGTCATTGCAGCACGTGTGCAACATTTCTCTGAAGTATTTCGCCAGCTTTCGATTAGTTTTAAGCAACTACATCATGAAGTTCCCAACACTTCTAGTGAAGCACAACACAATGAACAGATGCTAACAATCGTTAATCGCGCTTGTGAATGTTGCGTAATGAAGAAACAATGTTGGGAAAAACGCTCTGAACAAACCTATCAAATGATGACCGACATGATGGGTGAAGTACAAAAACATGCTTTCTTGACAAAACATCAAGTCAAAAACGAATGGAAACAGCATTGTATTCGAACTGACCAAGTTCTTGATCTCATGATTCAACAATATGATGGTATAAAAAAAGATCAACAATGGCAGAAACAAATTTCTGAAAGCCGTCTACTTGTTGCTCAGCAATTAAAAGGAGTATCCATCGTCATGGATGATTTGGTGAAAGAAATTAAACGGGAGGGGCAAGAAATGTATCTTCAAGAAATACAAATACGTTCAGCGCTAGAAGATTTAGGCTTATTCATTCGAAATATAGATATTATCAATCTAGAAGAAGGTAACGTTCACATTGAAATGATTCATCCTTATACTCAAGGATTTGATGAGTGCAGGAAAATCATAGCTCCATTATTAAGCGATATCCTTGATGAACATATTGCAGTTAATCACGATCAAATCATCCACAACCCGAGAGGGTATAGTCTTGTTAGATTTGGTTCTGCAAAAGCTTACGAGATTGATGCAGGTGTTGCTACGGTTGCGAGAGACGGTGAGCTCTTATCAGGAGATAGTTATTATACAGCTGAGCTGGGGAATGGCAAATTTGCTGTTGCGTTAAGTGATGGAATGGGTAATGGTGAAAGAGCACGATTTGAAAGCTCAACAGCATTAACGATACTCGAACAACTGTTACAATCAGGTATGGACGAGCTTACAGCCATCAAGTCGTTAAACTCTATTTTGTTACTGCGCTCATCAGAAGAAATGTATGCTACAGTAGATATGGCGTTAATTGATTTATATACAGCGAAGACGACATTTGTCAAAATCGGTTCAACACCTAGTTTTATCAAAAGAGATCAACATGTGATCACGATTTCAGCGAACAATTTACCAGTAGGCATTTTACAAGATATCGATGTAGAGCTTGTGTCTATTGAGTTGAAGTCAGGGGATATCGTAATTATGATGACTGATGGCATCTATGATGCTCCGGGTCATGAAGTGAATAAAGAAATATGGATGAAGCAGATCATTGCGGACATTCGTACGACAAGCCCGCAAGATTTCGCGGAATGTTTACTTGAGAAAATTTGCCAACACCACGAAGATCAGATTAATGATGATATGACCGTTGTAGTTGCCAAAGTTCACAAGTACCACCCACAATGGGCAACAATATGTAGACCTTGGTCAAAGCTCGTTGAGCGACCTACGATCGTAAGTTAACATAAACGAACCCTACACACACATAAGCCTTAAGCACAAGATGCGCTAAGGCTTATTACTTATTCTATCTACCAATGATAACCAACAGATGAGGTGATTGATTAAGACTAGATCTATGTTGTTCAGGTGAAAATAATACAAGAGAGTAGGGTTTCTGAACGTCATAGGGGTTGCTAATTATTCGAATCAACTTGCAAAATTACAACAGATGGTCTATAAAATATACAAGAAGGATATCACTCTAAATAATATATGCAACTTAAGTACATATCGCTGATCAGTGGAATTTGAAACAACAAGCATGTACACGAAGAAAGTAAACGTGAGAAAGGATTCAAGGATGAGTCTAATTGATAAAGTTGAAAAGAGAATTCTCGAAGTGAAGCTCATTGAGCCCAAAGATACCATCGTCGTTGCAGTATCGGGAGGGCCTGATTCAGTCGCTCTTCTCCATGTTCTTCATCGACTTTCGTTATCACACAAATGGCAGCTTATTGTAGCTCATGTAAACCATCTTTTTCGAGGAGCTGAATCAGATGCAGAGGCTATGTTTGTAGAAAAAATAGCTGGGGAGTTAGGTATTCGTATCGAAATAGCAAATATTGATCTTCCAGCTTATATTGCACAAACCGATTTGAACGCTCAAGTCGCCTCAAGGGAAAAAAGGTATGATTTTTTTCATCAAATCGCTGAGAAATATCAGGCTCAAAAAATTGCATTAGCTCATCACGCTAATGATCAAGCAGAAACAGTTATGATGCGAATACTTCGTGGAACGAGCGTTTTCGGATTAACCGGGATACCCGAGCGAAGATTAGAAAAAAAAGTGGAACTCATACGGCCTTTTCTTCGTATATACCAATCAGAAGTAGAAGCATACTGCAAAAAAAACAATTTGAATTATTGTATAGATAGCAGTAATGGTAAAAGAATATATTTTCGAAATCAGGTGCGTCTTGACATCATTCCTTATCTGCAGTCATTCAATAACAAATTACCGGAGTCGTTAAATCGCTTGTCAGATATCATGCAACAAGAAAGTGATTATGTGCATGCTCAAACGGTATGTGTATATGATTCGATTGTAAGTAAGCAAAAAACTTCTATTCATGTATCAAGATTAGATTTCATTGCATTACCTGTCGCTTTGCAAAGAAGAATAATAAAGTTGATGATTGATGAATCTCTTGGGAAGCAAGAGGCAATAGATTTTACTGGATTAGAACTCGTACGATCTGCAATCACGCAAGATCATAAATCTAATCTAAAGTTACACGTTCATAAGAAAATTTCATTGGTAAGAGAGTATGATGACATTCGTTTGGTAACATCTACAAATCCCAGCTTAGCGTATTCTTATGTAATCCATAGGAATACCACAGAGATATGTGTACCTGAGATGGGTGTAGTTATACAGATGCAGTATCTTGATGTTGATCATGAGATAAGTGATTATGTGACTGATGCAAATAAAAAACAGGTGAATGAAGCAATATTCGATGCAGAGCAACTTACATTTCCACTTCATGTAAGAAATCGCTGTTCAGGTGATCGCATAGAACCTTTTGGAATCTCAGGTTCTAAAAAAATAAAAGATCTTTTCATTGATCTAAAGGTACCTCCTTCACAACGAGAGAAGCTTCCGATGATTATGGATCAATCAGATCGTATACTATGGATCCCTTCGATAAGACGTTCAAACCATGCATTACTCAATCCATCTACAGCACAAGTGTTAAAAATGGTTATGGTGCCTATATAGAGGTTTTTGTTACATCGGAATAGGAGGAACATACTTGATAAATGACATTCAGCAAATTCTTTTTACAGAAGAACAAATTCAAAAAAAAATCGAAAAACTAGGGGAACAAATTACCTGTGACTTTCAAAATAAAAATCCTCTAGTGATCTGCATACTTAAAGGCGCATTTATGTTTATGGGGGACCTTGTCAAAAGAATGGACATACCTCTAGAATTAGACTTTATGGCAGTTTCAAGTTACGGTCTCTCAACAAGGTCTTCTGGAGATGTAAAAATTATCAAAGATTTAGATATACCTGTAGAAGGTAGGCACGTCTTGATTGTTGAAGACATTATAGATAGTGGGCTCACGCTAAGTTATTTGATTGATGTTCTCGAGAGAAGAAATGCTCTTTCAGTATCGATTGTTGCACTCTTTAATAAATCTTCTCGAAGAACATTAGAATTAAAGCCGGCATACACAGGTTTTGAACTGCCCGATGAATTCGTGGTAGGCTACGGACTTGATTATGCGGAGAAATATCGAAACCTTCCGTATATAGGAATTTTAAAACCCGAGTTGTATGCAAGCAATTAGTAAGTGTTTTTTAGTAAGATTGGCATTTCTTGTTATGCTTTATCTAATTATGATATTATGAAAATTAAGGTTCGAGAGGGGGGTACTTTGTAATGAATAAGATTATTCGAAATACGGGTTTCTATCTATTGATATTTCTAGTTGCAGTAGGTATTATCCAATTTATAAGCAGCAATAATGATCAGATAGATGAGATTACTTATGATAAATTTCGTCAAGCGATCATAGAAAAAAATGTGCAATCGGTATCTTTGAAATTTGACGGATACACATACCAGGTCAATGGAACTTACATTAATCCTCCAGCCGCAGACAAAAAAAACTTTATCACGAATGCTCCCTATGACTCGAAAGTAATTGAACTTCTTGAAGTAAACAAAGTCCCAAGCGAATCATACGAAAGAATGAAGACAGATAGTATATGGATTACTCTTCTAACTTCAATCATTCCATTTATCATTATATTTGTATTATTCTTTTTCTTAATGAATCAGTCGCAAGGTGGCGGCGGCAAAGTCATGAATTTCGGCAAAAGTCGTGCGCGTCTTTACAATGAAGAAAAGAAACGTGTTACATTCGAAGATGTTGCTGGAGCAGATGAAGAAAAACAAGAACTCATTGAAGTTGTTGAATTCCTTAAAGACCCGCGCAAATTCGCTGCTTTAGGTGCAAGAATACCCAAAGGTGTTCTGCTTGTAGGCCCTCCCGGGACAGGAAAGACCTTATTAGCTAGAGCCGTTGCAGGAGAAGCAGGAGTTCCTTTTTTTAGTATTAGTGGATCTGACTTCGTTGAAATGTTTGTTGGTGTTGGTGCATCACGTGTACGAGATTTATTCGAGAATGCAAAGAAGAATTCACCGTGTATTATTTTTATAGATGAAATCGATGCAGTAGGCCGCCAGCGTGGCGCTGGTTTGGGTGGAGGGCATGATGAGCGGGAACAGACGCTTAATCAATTGCTAGTTGAGATGGATGGATTTGGAGTGAATGAAGGGATTATTATTGTCGCTGCTACCAATCGACCCGATATCCTAGACCCCGCTTTGTTGAGACCTGGACGTTTCGATCGACAAATTACTGTAGATCGACCAGATGTAGTGGGACGTGAAGCTGTGCTTAAAGTACATGCTCGCAATAAACCTTTTGCAAAAGACGTTAAACTAGCTGGTCTAGCTCGCTATACAATCGGATTTACAGGAGCGGACCTAGAGAATTTATTGAATGAATCCGCATTAATTGCTGCTCGTCGGAATCGCAAAGACATCTCTATGGAAGAAATCGAAGAAGCATTCGATCGAATTGTTGTGGGTACCCAAAAGAAAAGTCGGATCGTCAGTGAACGCGAAAAACGGATTGTTGCTTATCATGAAGCTGGGCATGCCATTATCGGATACTATGCAGAGAATGCAGATATGGTTCATAAAGTTACGATTGTACCCAGAGGTCGAGCAGGTGGATATGTGATGATGCTTCCAAAAGAACTTCAAGATCGTATGATGCAGACCAAAAACGAATTATTAGACAAAATCACTGGGCTTTTAGGTGGACGTGTTTCTGAAGAACTCTTTATTGGTGAAATAGGTACAGGTGCTTATAGTGATTTCCAGAAATCAACAGACATCGTGCGTCGCATGATTATGGAATTTGGAATGAGCGACAAGTTAGGTCCTATGCAATTTGGTAGTATGCAACAAGGCCAAGTATTCATGGGCAGAGATTTTGGTCGTGATCAAAATTATAGTGATGCGATTGCGTATGAAATTGACCAAGAGATGCAAAATATTATTCGTTCTTGTTATGAGCGAGCAAAAGTAATCTTAACGCAACATGCTGTTCAAGTTCATCTCATCGCCAATACTTTATTAGAACGAGAAACATTAGATAAAGAACAAATCATTGAATTGCTTGAACAAGGGAAAATCAAAAACGAAGAAATCACAATCAATATTCAATCACAAAATGAGAACCACGTAAGCAATAAAATTGATTTTGATAGCGATCAAGCACCTGAATCAGATAAAACAAAAGAGTAATAGACCATAAATAAATAAATCCGATGACATATATCATGTTATCGGATTTATTGTTGTTTTCATCGTTGACACGCATCTTGTACTTGTGTAAATTTAAATAAAACAACTTGAAATTTTTGTACCTCACAGGGATGTCGGACAGAAGTATAAAATTTGATTTTAAGAATGAGGTGGGATTTTGGAAGCATTAGCTTTAGAACGAAAACTTGAACAAAAACGTGAATTGCAACAAAGAATTTTAGAACTTAAAAAAGAACGGAATGCGATTATCCTAGCCCATTATTATCAACGAGACGAAATTCAAGAAATTGCTGATTTTCGAGGTGATTCTTTCTTACTTGCTCAAAAAGCATCACAAACCGACGCGGATGTAATCGTATTTTGTGGTGTTCATTTCATGGGAGAAAGCGCGAAGATTCTAGCTCCAAATAAGACAGTCATTATTCCTGATGAACGAGCAGGTTGTCCTATGGCTGATATGGTGAATATTGAAGGGTTACGTGCATTGAAACGGAAACATCCATCAGCTACGGTGGTTTCATATATTAATACTTCTGCGGAAATTAAGTCTGAAACGGATATATGTTGCACTTCAGCCAACGCTGTAAAAGTCATCGAATCTGTACAATCTGACGAGATTATATGGCTACCTGATAAAAATTTAGGTGACTATGTGGCGAAATTCACAAACAAAAAAATGATTATATGGGAAGGATACTGCAACACACATGACATGCTAACGATCAAAGATGTTGAAGAAATGCGAGAACTACATCCACATGCTCAATTTGTTGTTCATCCCGAATGTCGACCGGAAGTAGTGAAACTAGGTGATTTTGTAGGAAGTACAACCGGTATTATCAAATATTGTCGTGAATCAGATTGTCAAGAATTCATCGTGGGCACAGAGGATGGAACAGGATATCAGCTACGCATGGATAGTAATAACAAAAAATTTCATTTTGCGTCAAAATATTTGGTATGCCCCAACATGAAAGTGAATAATTTGAAGAAGGTTGTTCGTTGCCTAGAAACCATGCAACCAGAAATATATGTTTCACCTGAAGTAATTGAAAAAGCGAAACTATCCCTTGAACGCATGTTACTTGTGAAGTAGAGACACGCGCATTCATTAGAAAAATAGGTGAGATGTTATGATTCCCAGATACCTGATGGATATTGATTTAAATACGATACCTTGTTACAGCACGGATGTCATCGTTATTGGTGCAGGGATTGCAGGGTTGTTTACAACAATTCAAGCGAGTGATCACAAAAAAGTTCTATTAATAACAAAAAAATCTTTACTTGATAGTAACACACAGTATGCACAAGGGGGAATTGCTGCAGTTATTTCAGATGAAGATTCCCCAGAATACCATCTGCAAGATACACTAATCGCTGGTGCAGGACTCTGTACACATGAAGCAGTAGATGTTTTAGTTCATGAAGGCCCGCAAGGCATTCGTGACTTGATTCAAATGGGTACACAATTCGATATTGAGGATGGGCAATTCGCATTAACCAAAGAAGGAGCACATAGTCAAAGACGAATTCTTCACGCTCATGGTGATGCGACTGGTGCAGAGATCATAAGAGCTCTTTCGGAAAGGACAAAGTTTGATCCGAATATTGAAGTGTGGGATGAACACTTTGTCGTTGACTTGGTAGCTGAAGATGGAATATGTTATGGAGCGTTAGTGCAAAAACCAAATGGAACAAAAATATTTGTCCGCGGGGATGCTACTATATTATGTTGTGGTGGAGCAGGTCAACTATACAGGTATACAACAAACCCTGAAATAGCTACTGGTGACGGCATTGCAATTGCATATCGTGCAGGAGCTCAAATTCAAGATGTGGAGTTCATTCAATTTCACCCTACAGCGCTTTGCTATCCGGGTGCACCGAGGTTTCTTATTTCTGAAGCAGTCCGGGGTGAAGGGGCTTTCCTGAGGAATATTCATGGTGAATTATTCATGAAGAAGTATCACCCTCAATTAGAACTTGCTCCACGTGATATTGTTGCAAGAGCAATCGTGAATGAAATGGAAATGACGAAATCTATATTTGTGTACATTGATATCACCCATCAACCTGAAGAGCTCATTAAACACAGATTTCCTACGATCTATGAATATTGTTTGAAGTATGGATTAGATATGACAGCTGATTGGATACCTGTAGCTCCCGCTGCTCATTATATGATGGGTGGGGTAAAAACCGATTTGTTTGGTGAAACTTCTATTCAACGTTTGTTTGCATGTGGGGAAGTTTCTTCTACAGGTGTTCATGGAGCTAATCGATTAGCGAGCAATTCACTATCTGAAGCTATTGTTTTTGGGAGAAGAATTGTTGAGCGTCTCATTCAACTACCACCTGTAACGAACATTCCTTCACTGAAGGTCAATGATGTAAGAAAAGATACGACTAAGCATGGCATTGTTGAAAAACGGATAAAACTTCAAAAAATTATGTTGAGATACGTAGGATTAAAACGTCATGCAAAGGGATTAAAAAAAGCCCTTGAAGAACTATATAAATTTCTTCCGATGGTGAACACGGATTTAAAAAAACGAGAGGAATTTGAATTTGTGAATTTGTTAACTTGTGCGATATTAGTTACAACTGCAGCACTTCGACGCCAAGAAAGCCGAGGTGGTCATTACCGAGAAGATTACCCCAAACGAGACGATGAATTTTGGTTGAAGCACATTATTTTTATTCTTGGACAAATAGATCTCGAGGAGTCGGTGCAACATGTATGAGTGGAACCATCAGAATGTACTCAAAAACATCCGATTATGGCTTGAAGAGGACATAGGTTCAGGGGACATTACAACCAACACAACCATTCCAGAGGGTCATCGGTCTCAAGGTATTATTCATGTGAAAGAAAACTGTATGATCGCTGGATTACCCATTGCTCAAGCTGTATTTACAGAGGTAGATCCCCATATACGATTTATTCCACAAGTAGCTGAAGGATCGCTAGTGGCTAAAGGTGATATTGTCGCAATTGTGGATGGACTTACCCACAGTATTCTATTAGGGGAAAGATTAAGTCTAAATCTATTGCAACGGTTATCAGGAATCGCTACTCGAACCAAACAATATGTAGATGCAACAAGCCATTACTCAACTCGAATCGTGGATACACGTAAAACAACGCCTGGACATCGACATTTAGAAAAATATGCTGTGCGAGTCGGAGGTGGACATAATCATCGGTTTGGATTATATGATGCAGTCATGATCAAAGATAATCATATTATAGCATCGGGAAGTGTGTTGCATGCCATACATCAGGCACGTTCCCAAATTCCACATACCATGAAAATTGAAGTTGAAGTGGAGAACTTCACTCAACTTGAGCAAGCTATTGAAGCAAGTGCAGATATTATCATGCTCGATAACATGAATCTCGAGGATATGATGAAGGCAGTCTCAACAATTAAAAGTAAAAAGCCACATATACTTGTCGAAGCTTCAGGTTCTGTTACGTTAGATTCGGTGAAAGCTATTGCTCATACAGGCGTTGATATCATATCTATCGGAAGATTGACGTATTCGGTTATATCTATCGATATGAGCTTAGACCTTAATGCTCAAAAGGAGGCTACTTCTTGATATTTGTCATTGATATCGGAAACACCAATATTGTTCTCGGACTTTATCAAGGCAAAGTGCTTATGCACCATTGGAGAATTCATACAAATAAAGAAGCCACTTCAGATGAATACGGCATGTTATTTCAACAATTATTCCTATATTCAGAAATAACCTTCAAACAAATTGAAGGCGTCATTCTCTCCTCGGTAGTTCCCCAGCTTGTTTTTATAATGGAAAACGTCTGCAAGGAGTATATATTGCACAATCCGTTAATTGTAGGCCCGGGCATAAAAACGGGACTTCATTTACGCGTAGACCACCCCAAGGAAGTGGGGGCTGATCGTATCGTAAATGCTGTAGCTGCAATTGAATGTTATGGGTCTCCATGTATCATTGTAGATTTTGGAACAGCCACAACATTTGATTATATCGATGCTTCAGATCAACTTCTGGGGTGCGCAATTGCTCCTGGCATTGGTATTTCTACAGAAGCCTTAGTTCAAAAAGCTGCAAAGCTCCCGAGAGTTGAATTGATTAAGCCCAAAAGTGTGCTAGGAAAAAATACAGTATCCGCTATGCAAGCAGGAATTATTTTTGGGTTTATTGGACAAGTGGATGGTATCGTGCGTCGGATGCTGGATGAATTCGATTCAACATCGAGGGTCATTGCAACAGGCGGACATTCCGAATTAATTGCAAGCGAATCAAAATATATTCAAGTGGTCAATCCTCATCTTACTTTAGAAGGATTACGAATGATTTACGAAAAAAATAAATAGAATTACACATAGTGAATTGAGGAATGAATGAACATTATGAAAGATTATTTACTACGAGGAACTGCATTGGATGGAAAAGTTAGAGCATTTGCAGTCGTGACCACACATCTTACAGAAGAACTTAGATTCAAGCACAACACTTCACCAACAGCTACAGCTGCATTAGGTCGTGTAGTTGCAGCTGCTCTGATGATGGGGTCTATGTTGAAGAATGAAGAGAAATTGACGATTCAAGTCAAAGGTGGGGGTCCTATTGGTCAAATCGTTGTAGATGCGAATGCGAAAGGCGAAGTCAGGGGATATGTCGATTCACCTCAAATTGAC
>CAMCVV010000038.1 GCA_945881905.1 Paenibacillus alvei | reverse complement strand
GTCTAGCAGGTTTGCACTACAGCTTGTTCGATAACTTCTTTCTTTCGCGTAATTAATACAATAAATTACATAATAACTAATTTATTGCAATAGTTTCTCATTATAAATAAAACTTGGCGATATTGCAAGTGATAGCGATATCGTTCAATACCATAGGTGTGGTTTTCCGATGAACACAGGTGTGTTAAACAAGGGGGAATGAATCTTCTTTATTCACAGCATTGCACTGATCTCGCCGCAAGCCGAATTCATCTTCAACGATAAGTATCATACTGAACAAATGCGATAGATCTCACTACGAATATACATTCCTAAGGAATTTGGAATGCATTCATTTCACTTTCATATAAAATCAAATGAATGAAGTGTATATATAACAATATAAAACTTATGAAACATATCAATTCTAGATATAATAAAGTCAATTCCACACATTGTCAAAGAAGTAGCTCTCCTGTAACTTAATAGATAGACAAAGGTATACAATAAATGGAGAAGGTGATGAACTTATGGCACACGTCGCAGCAAAACGTGATTATCGGTTGAATGGTGAAAACACCCAGAAAGCTCATGAACTTGGTCTCGTTCAAGCGCAATGGTACCAAACCCCGATACCTCGAACACTGATGAAAGAATTAATGAAACGCTCCGACGGACCCGCGATTAGAGTCACATTATTATGGTTTGGTTTATTAATATCAACAGGTGTAGCAATAGTCCTCACTTGGGGAACTTGGTGGTCACTTCCATGTATTATGATATATGGTGCGATCTACGCTACAGCTGATGCGCGATGGCATGAATGCGGACATGGAACAGCATTCAAAACACCTTGGATGAATGAAGTTATATACCAAATTGCATCCTTTATGTTGTTGCGTGCACCTACACCATGGAAGTGGAGTCATGTCCGACACCACAGTGATACGTACGTCGTAGGAAGAGATCCCGAAATCTCACCTCGTCCTGCACAAGCAAAGGGACTCCTTTTGAGTTTAATGAATTTGAACGGTGGTCCGAAATTACTGAAGATCACATGGATGCATGTATTCGGCAAGTTAACAGACAGTGAGAAAGATTACATTCCTGAAGACCAATATCGCAAAACTTTTTGGGAAGCACGTATTCATGTGCTCATCTTAATTGCTGTCATCATCACTTGTGTAGTCATGAAAAGCATACTTCCTGCAGTGTTGATTGGACTCTCATCGTTTTATGGTTTTTACTTCTTAATGTTTCTAGGTATCAGTCAGCATATCGGACTCTATGAAAATGTGCTTGATCATCGCTTGAATGCAAGAACTTATATAACGAATCGCTTTTTCCGTTTCTTTTATTGGAACATGAATTATCATATCGAACATCATATGTTTCCCATGGTACCTTTTCATGCGTTACCGAAACTTCATCAAGCCGTGAAACATGACTTTCCCGCCCCATGTCCAAGTATATGGGCAGCTTTGCGAGAATCGGTGTATGCGGTTTGGAAGCAACGTAAAGATCCCGAATTTGTCATTATCCGCGAGCTGCCATCAGGAGCTAATCCTTATAAATATCGCTAAGGTTCATATTGAATAGGAACATTATCTCAATGTACACGCAATCCCTTTTTCGTCGAGTGAAGACACTACATGACACATCAAGCCTTACTCAGCAGAGTGAGGCTTGATGTGCATGCTTTGGGAATTACATCGAATGTAACCCGAAGTGATGGAGCAAGTCTGCCTGCTCTTACCGAACAAAGTTTCTCCTTTGCATTGGACTTCCCAGTTATATCGATTTGTCTTATTGTTCGTCATACATAACCTGTGAAATAAGACAATTAGATAACAAAAGCTTCCCCCATATTTAACTTCAAATGGAATATTTGCATCTCGATATCTTCTGTTCGGCTTGGAATCGGCTCGTTTGAATGCCTACTTCTTTTCCTTTACCTACGATTTTAAATACTTTCTCCTTTTCTCCATTTACAAATCCAGGAGAATGTTCGGATATTTCTTGTGTGTTCAGATTTGTTTGTCCTTCTTCTTCATACCATAAGCGTGCAAATACAGGCAGTGTTGTGCAAGAACTCGCTACAGAGGCATGTACCCGCGAACACGTAATGACATGCGATATGCTATCTCATCTATCCGCTTACTGTTATAATACAAGTACAGTGATGTGACTATATATGGAGAAGATCATGCTGTGTGGTCGAGGATTTGAGTGCACGCAGATACCTTCGTCCGACTACTGAACGAGCGCATTCATGCCAAAAAGTATGGAGGAACGCATGTATAATCAAAGTTTTTTCATAAATCAACAAGCGGGTTCTAGAAGCTCCGCAGAAGCTATCGCTCCTTATCTCCTAGAGACATTCCGTCCCCGCAGCATCGTGGATATTGGTTGTGGTACCGGAACATGGTTGAAAGCATTTCAAAATTTGGGTGTACAAGATCTTCTGGGGATGGATGGAGAATACGTAGACGTATCTATGCTACAGATCGAGCAAAGCGCATTTCAAGTTGCCGATCTCAGCAAACCACTGAGATCTCACAGAAAATATGACATGGTTATTTCTCTTGAAGTCGCCGAACATATCCCCGCATCGGCGTCAGCAGATTTCATACATTCGCTTACAGCTCTTTCTGATATTGTTGTGTTCTCTGCTGCAATTCCGGGTCAAGGTGGTACCTATCATATCAATGAGCAATGGCCCCACTACTGGGCCGAATTATTTAAGGATCTCAATTACACGTGCTATGATTGCATTCGTACGAGATATTGGGATCATGCTAACGTGCAATTTTGGTATAGCCAAAACATGTTTGTCTATATCCATGAACAGCGTGGGGGTTCATTTCTTGATCTATCTTCGAGTAGAGTCGAACCCCGCGAGATTCGATCCTATATCCATCCCAAAATGTTGCAAACGTTTCTAACAATTCACGAGAATAGCTTGTTGAGTGTGCAGGAATCCATACAGAATCCAGAAGTCAAGCCACTTGTCATTACTTCTTCACCAATCCTATCTCAGATCGTGAATTTCAAAGTAGACGCAGTACATCTGAATACGCATTTTAATCAAGGTGCTACAGCGACTTTTGCACATATCTATCCTGCTTCTTATATGGACGAACCAGATGGCAAACCCCTCCTGGGATTGTTAGATGGACTTCCTCAGTGGCATAATGAATTGTCAGCGACCATTCGTATCCACTTACCCGAGCTTCCGCTTCAAGGAAACTACTGGCTTCGATTAACAACAAAGAATCACGATGGAGTCTGGGAATTAGCAGAGGGCCGTATCCCTTTGACGTGAAGTCAGATCGGTACGCCTCATTATGATTCACAATTAGACTGCCTTACTTACATTCACTTCACAGAAAGGGATCTCACTCACATGATCTATGATGTTATCGTAATCGGAGGAGGACCGTCAGGCTTGATGGCTTCGATCGCGGCTGCAGAACAAGGGGCATCCGTATTGCTTGTCGACAAAGGAGATAAGTTAGGGCGTAAACTCGGTATATCCGGAGGAGGTCGCTGTAATGTGACCAATGCCAAAGAAATCAATGAACTCATCCACAACATACCTGGCAATGGCCGGTTCTTGCATAGCAGCTTAGCGCAATTCGGTAACACAGATATTATCGCATTCTTCGAAGAGATGGGGATTGCCTTGAAAGAAGAAGACCGCGGACGGATGTTCCCGGTTTCCGACAAAGCAAAAACCGTAGTCGATGCCATGTTGCAACGCGTGAAGCAATCCGGTGTGACGATATATGTGAATAGTCCTGTAAGCCGTGTGCGATATGATGATGACCGTGCAACAGGTATAGAACTCGTGAATGGAATGATCCACTATAGTCGCTGTGTCATCTTAGCTGTAGGTGGGAAATCTGTTCCACAGACGGGATCCACTGGAGATGGTTATGTATGGGCAGAACAAGCTGGGCACACGATTACCGAACTGTATCCCACAGAGGTTCCGCTTACTTCGAACGAACCCGTCATTCGCAGTAAAGAACTTCAAGGCTTGTCCTTACGGAACATCACCCTGTCGGTATGGAGTCCCACAGGGAAGAAGATCAAAGAACATGAAGGAGACTTGATCTTTACTCATTTCGGTATATCGGGTCCCGTCGCATTGCGTTGTAGTCAATATGTAGTGAAAGCTCGTAAACAATTTCACGTCAGTACGATAACCGTCACAGTGGATTTCTTTCCTACGAAGCATACTGATGAAGTGTATCTTGAGACATACCAACTCGCGCACGATGAGCCGAAGAAAGCGATCAAGAATGTGTTGAAGAACGTATTGCCTGAGCGGATGATCCCCATCATCTTACAGCGTGTGCGTATCGATGAATCGACGACGTATGACCATATTCCCAAACAAGCTTGGATGGACATGTCCCGATTATTGAAAGCATATCCTCTCGAAGTCAATGGTACATTATCGATTGAGGAAGCCTTCGTCACAGGGGGTGGTGTAGATCTGAAGGGAGTTGACCCGAAGACCATGGGTTCGACGATTATGCCGGGTTTATTCTTTTGTGGAGAAATCCTCGATGTGCATGGATACACAGGGGGATACAACATCACTGCAGCATTCTCTTCAGGACACACAGCGGGTTATCATGCAGCATTAAGAGCACAATTTACCTGATCGTGCATAATAAGTACCTTCACTTATCCATAGCAGCTTCGCGCTGCGCCCACACCTGATTGAGCATGTGCAGCACACCTTGCTCTTTGGCTAGCTGAGCTAAGCGATGTGCGTCATGTGTATGTGTGGGCACCATGGAGTCGAATTGCATGTCGATTCCTACGTCTTGGGCTCTCATTGCTACCTGTTGCGTCATCATCTTCGCATGCTTAAGAGGAAAACGATTGACTTCGTACAACCTGGCGAAATGCAACCCGAACGTGATCATCATTATGCTAGAGAGCATTCGCGGATTGGGACTGTTGCCGGTCGCACGTATCGGGATTCTTGTTTAGTGCAGCAAGATGCAATACTTGATATCATTCACTTGACGACACATTCGTCCCCCATTCGTTCGCTAGACAGCTGCTGAAGCACTTCACTATATCGGTACAGAGCAAGCCAAAGATGCATTAATCAAGCATTTATTTAACACGGGTTGGTGTGCAAGTACGACACCAGAAAGCACGTTCTATCCTTGATCTACCTCGACATCTCATCGATGTGGTACAGTTCATCTTCGGGAAATTGCAGCATTCACATCCGTGTTCTCTTGATTTCAGAACTTAACGCGAATCACATTCCACGATGCTTTGCTTAGATATGCCGTCATGCTTCCATCTTGTATAGTAGATTGTCCACGACGATGCGGTTCAACTTGATTCGGTTCTAGAGCAGTATTGCGTGCTTTCAAATCTTCATGCTCTAATACGATATGCTCAAGCAACTTGCCTTTGTGTCCAAAACTTCTTAGGTCGATGAGCAAGGACATCGTTTCTTGCAGGCCACGATTTACAGCAAAGATCGTCACAATATTGCCCTCTTCTTGATGAATAGCAATTGCTTCCACGTAAGGTACATCCGTAATTTCTTGTGTGTCATATTTCGCTGAGGTAATCAAAGGCACTAGTGCTTTGCCTCGACCATAAAGAGAAGTATGCAGGTACGGCCAATAGATCGTTTGCGTCCATGCATGACCTCCTGTTGTAGTCATAATCGGTGCAATCACATTTACCAATTGTGCCAAGCATGCCATCTTAACTCGGTCTGCACGTTTTAACATACTAATAAGCATACACCCGACTACAAGTGCATCCTCGAATGTATATAGATCTTCAAGCTGAGGAGGTGCAACAAGCCATGGTTCAATGCGTTTATCTGCTTCGTTAGAGTGATACCACACGTTCCATTCGTCAAATGAAAGGAACATTGTTTTAGCACTTCGTTTCTTCGCTTTCACATAATCACATGTGGCAATGACAGAATGAATAAATCGATCCATTTCTAATGATCTAGCTAGAAATGTAGGTGTGTCCTTTGTTCGATTACCGAAATACGTATGTAAAGAAATGTACTCCACATGTTCATACGTGTGATCGAGAACAGTGGATTCCCATTCAGGAAATGAAGGCATATGAACGGATGAACTACCGCATGCCACTAGCTCAATCGTGGGGTCAATCCACTTCATCACTTTAGCTGTTTCACATGCTAATCGACCATACTCTTCAGCAGTCTTAGCACCTATTTGCCAATGTCCATCCATTTCATTACCTAAGCACCATGTTTTGATGTGATGAGGTTGGCGATAGCCGTGCGTGATACGTAAATCACTCCAATACGTTCCACATGGATGATTACAATATTCGACGAGTTGGCGAGCTTCTTCGATACCTCGAGTACCTAGGTTAATCGCCATCATCGCTTGTGTATCTGCTTTGTTGCACCAATCCATAAACTCATTAAGTCCGAACAAATTGGGTTCAGTCACCCGCCAAGCAAGCTCAAGTCTTCTAGGGCGCTCTGAGAGAGGTCCTACTCCATCTTCCCAATTGTAGCCCGATACGAAGTTTCCACCTGGATAACGAATAATGGGGACTTGAAGGTTTTTCACGAACTGAAGCACATCTTGCCTGAATCCTTGCTCGTCTGCTGTTGGATGTCCCGGTTCATAGATGCCTCCATAAATGGCTCTACCTAAATGTTCCAGAAAAGATCCATACATCCGTTTGTCGACTTCACCAATGATGAAATCTTTGTCCACAACCATCTTTGCTTGCCGATTCATGAATTATTCACTCCTTTTTATTGAATTAATAGACATATTAATGATTTGCAAAAATTATTTGTATATCTATATTAAATACAAAATAAGTCATGATTTCAATAGTTTTCATTGCCATAATGTGATTAATAAAGATATGAATCGTCTACATATTAATTGCCTGGATAAGGAGGATTTCACTTGTTACTCACTTCAACAGACCGCAAATGGTTGCCGCTATACGAAGCATTAGCAAGCGAAGTTCGTTTGTCGATTCTCGACATGCTTATTCATGGAGAAACGAATGTGAAGAAATTAGCTGAACAGCTAGGTTTAAGTGCAGCAATTACCTCTATGCATGTGCGAAAGCTTGAGCAAGCAGGTTTGATCACGACCCGTAGATTAAGGCGAGAAGACGGTACATATATGGACGGTTATAAATTATCTGATACGAAACTAAGTGAAATACCCATTGACCGCAACCAATGGACATTGAAATTCAAGTGAAGTAGGTATGTCCTGCATTTACTGAGCTTTCGTCACCACGGCATAATCAACATACAGATAGGTCCCTCTCGATGCAAGATTCTTATCCCCTGTTATAGTAACAACAAGCGTATGCGAGCCATCTTCTAGTATGCCACTATCAAACAATACTTGGTTAGATCTCTTATCTTCCTCATACAAATCAATCTCTATGGGTTCGCCATTATCAACAACAACTTCAGCAATTCCTGAGTTGATCGAATTCGCTCCATATACTTGGACGCGATTACCCATGAACTGAAGATTCAAGCTGCTCGATGTGTAATTCGAGAAATGCACATCACGCGAGTAACTGTCTGCTTCTTGATTCATATGCCAGACTCCTGAATAGTGCATTTGATTCTCAGATGTACCGATGACGTTGTTGTTGATTATGTGACTAATCGCACCATGGTAAGCTACATCTTCAATGACATACGTAGTTAAGGATTGCTTCGGCAAAGAAATAATCATCATCGAATCCTTAATCTTCACATCTTCCATAGGCTCCGTGGATTGGGTGTTCGATGTTTGATAGACTTGCGCTACATTCGCGTGATCGTCGAATGCGGATAGATCGAGTGTAGTTTCTTTAGGATCGTCTGTAAAGTTCTTGACGACCACAACGAGTTGACCTTCGGGACTCATCGCAGCCATCACATCTTCATGATCTGCATCGATGATCGTATATCCTTCATGGATGAACGCACTGAACTGCTTCATTACGTCATATTGTTTGGTTGTGATATAAGATTCTCGCTTAAATACATAGTCAGGTCCAAGTGTATCCGCTAGGTCGAGATCATCATAATCTGCATTAATCAGCCCCCAGCTCCCTGATGGTTTCCAAGCAGTCATGTAATCCTTCCCGCGATTCAGATTCACGAGGTTCTCGATGCGATCTTCTACTGCTTTCCAGATGACCCAAGCACTTACGCCCATCTCACCAATATCTTTGAATATCATGTTAGCTAAAGCTGTCGCAGTTTCCATGCCATCTGGGTTGAATTGGATATACCCTGTACTAAATTCAGACATCCAGAGTGTCTTCCCATAACTTAGTGCAAGATCTCTCAGTTGAGTGCGTTCTGTACCACTATAGGAATGTGCATTCAATCGGCTGATCATCGATTTGGTTTCATCATCGAAGTAATTAAATGTATCGACTGCGTGATCTGAACTCGTTTCATCCGAAGCTGTAATCTTAGTTGCAAGTCCTTCTGCTTTCAATTTTGCATGTAATTTATTGAGGATAACTTGTTGAGTTGCTGCACCAAAGTAAGATCCTTCTTGATTCCCTCCCTTTTTCCAATATCCAGAAATCGGTTCATTGAACGGATTCAAATGATCGAACACCACACCTTGTGCCTCGAAATACTTCAGCATCTCGATCAAATATTCGATGTAGAGGTCATATGTTTCGGGTGCCAAATTCTCATCCCATTGACTGACATTCCCTGCTGCACTTCCGGATATCGTCATCCACCAAGGAGGCGAATTCACTTGTGCTTCCATATAATTCACTTGATAATCAGGATTCGTTACAAGCTCTTTGACCACCCATTGTTGACCAGGGTCAAGACTGAAGTCATAGATGATTCGTCTTTTGGCTTCATCATATCCTGTAGCCAAGCTATCTAGCTTACGTGAGGGGTGCATCGAGTATGTATCTCCATGCGTATCATGCTCAGGATTACTGGTGCTGATGCCTCCACCCCAATTATAACGAACAATGTTCAGATTCAATCCTTCTTGACCAAAAATCAAATCCATCAATTCGCTTCTCACAGGATCCGACCAAGTTCCGACTTGACCTGCCCACCATGCCAAATTCGTTCCCCAACCATCCATCGTCTGGTATTGCATTCCTGGGTTAATCGTTATGGGATCTGCTGTGATCTCGCGTATAGGAGAATTGCACGAACTGAATAATAGACATGCAATAATGGAAATCATGAATGTAAAACGTCGCATCATGTACTCCTTCCTGATAAATGTAAGCGCTATCATAATTAAATAATTGTAACATATTTAATCGTAAGTCGTAAATCAATTCGCAATTTCTTAGGGAAAATGTAACCTCCTTGTGGTAAACTACATTCATTATACAAGAAGAGATCTCACTCACATGATCTATGATGTTATCGTCATCGGCGGAGGGTCGTCCGGCTTGATGGCTTCGATTGCAGCTGCAGAACAAGCAGGACAGATATATTTCTACCTCAGAAGTCTGCTATACTAGATACGAATCCATTCTTATGACGAAGCCGAGGTGCTATGATGGACCAGAAGAATTCAAATCTCCTACCTTTGGGCTATCTAATTGGACGAACTGCGAAGCGAATACAACAGAAATTAGAGCACACGTTCAAACAAGCAGGATATGAAGTCACGCATGAACAATGGACCGTGCTTAATTCACTATGGCGTAAGGACGGTCTGTCGCAACGCACGATCTCTAGATTGACGAACAAAGACGAGACGAGTCTATCTCGCGTGTTGAATACGATGGTCAAACACCAACTGATTATCCGCATCCCATGTCCAACTGATCGCAGAATCAAGCAAATCTTCTTGACTGAACAAGCCAAAAAAATACAAGCACATCTCGTTCAATTGACGGAAGCGTTAAATAACCATTTGGTAAGTCATCTCGATGAAGATGAACAGTTGGTTTTCATACAAACACTTGATAAGATCTATAAAATTGTAAAATAAATTTTGACAAAATACTTGCATATGCATATAATTTATTTTAGATCTATATCTTTATTCATTTCATTATATGTAGGAGGATGTTCTATGAAAACTGTAACTCTTGTTGTTCGAATTTTGCTTGGACTGATGTTGCTTTTGTTTGGTGTCAGTGGATTATTCTCTCTCATCGATACACCTACTTATCCTGAAGAAGCTCAAGCTTTCATGGATGCTTTAGTTGACACGGGTTATATGTTTGTTCTCATTAATCTCGTCAAAACACTCGTCGGTATCTCCTTATTGACGAACCGATACATACTCTTAGCACTGATCGTATTCGTACCTGTAGCCCTGAATATGTTATTATTCCATGTCTTTCTTGCGCTCGATGGATCGATCGTACCGTCGATCTTCATGTACATTTCTACCATATTTTTGCTTGTGGCAAATCGCAGACATCTTCAGTCATTGTTCGTATCCAAACATTAGAGAACTAACCATTTCGCGCTATCCATTCCCGCTCATATGTATCCCACAAGTAAGCGTGCTCTGTGCCTGCAGTGGAGCGTTTACAGTTTATGTATCATTGCTTGCGCTTGATGCTTATCGTGGTGCTTCTTCATATGCTCAGCTGCCCTGTATTTCACCATGTTCCCTATCAAGTGCATACGGCACTTGATAGGGAATTGTACAGACCCTGTGGCATGCCGCTAGAACGCTATATGAACCTGTCCGTATTGACTAGCAGTCGTATTCGTTATATGATAAGTTCAAGTTAATTTTTGGTTTGAGTATCTGAGTAAACCACAGCGTGCTGTCAACAATGGTTGGCATATGTTGTGGTTTTTATTTATCTAGAATCGAAATGAGGAGGATTCGGCTTATGAATCGTGTAGGGTTTGCTTCAGCAAATCGAGAGAACATCCTACGCAAGATGGAAGCAGAGCAGCTCGACTTACTCGTTATCGGTGGCGGGATCACAGGTGCAGGCATTGCACTTGATGCTACGGTAAGGGGATTGAGCACCGGACTCATTGACATGCAGGACTTTGCTGCTGGAACATCAAGTCGATCAACGAAACTGGTGCACGGTGGATTGCGATATCTGAAACAATGGCATATCCAGATGGTAGCGGAAGTCGGTAAGGAAAGAGCAATCGTATACGAGAATGCACCTCATGTGACAACTCCCATCTGGATGATGTTACCTATATATCGGGGCGGGACGTTCGGTAAGTGGTCCACGTCAATGGGTTTGCTTGCCTATGATTATTTAGCCAAAGTCAAATCAGTCGAACGCAGAATGATGCTGAGCAAAGATGAAGCACTGAAGAAAGAACCCTTACTGAACAAGGAAGGATTAATGGGTGCAGGCTACTATGTCGAATATCGGACAGATGATGCGCGATTGACATTAGAAGTATTGAAAGAAGCCGTCGAGCGAGGAGCACTTGCAGTGAATTATGCCAAAGCTTTGCGTCCGTTGTACGAAGGCAACCAGATGGTCGGCGTCGAAGTTCACGATGAACGAGGGGGTAAGACGTATCGACTCATGGCACGGACAATCGTGAATGCAACAGGGCCATGGGTTGATTTCATGCGAGAACAAGATCGCTCCAAAGATCATAAATACCTTCATCTCACCAAAGGCGTTCATCTCGTATTCGATGGCGCACGGTTCCCGTTGAAGGAAGCCTTGTATTTTGACACGCCGTATTCAGATCGACGGATGATGTTTGCGATCCCGCGCGATGGCAAGACCTATGTAGGAACCACCGATACCCATTATACCGGTGATTGTGTACACCCTGAAGTCACAGAAGCCGACATCAGCTATGTTCTAGATGCAGTGAACGCGATGTTACCAGAAGTTCATCTGACAGATCGTGACATCGAATCGACTTGGGCTGGATTGAGACCACTTATTCATGAAGAAGGCAAGGATCCTTCCGAAATATCTCGCAAAGATGAGGTGTTCGAGTCTGCATCCGGCTTGATTTCGATCGCTGGAGGCAAGTTGACAGGATACCGAAAAATGGCCGAAACCATCGTTGATCTGGTTTCAGCAAGAATTCAAGCAGATACAAGACGAGCATTCGTCAAATGCTCCACTCGAACCGTTAGACTTTCGGGCGGATTTCCCAATGGGAGTAAAGAAATGGCTCAAGAAATTCAAAAGCTGGTTCACAGAGGAGTTGCACTTGGGATCTCGCTAGAAGAAGCTACACTTCTCTGTTCACGTTACGGTTCCAATGTGTTGCATGTATACGATATCGCGGAACACCTGCAATCTGAATTCAAAGCGTACGAGGCTCCGTTAGCATTGGTCGCTAGTGTGATCTATAGTATGAATTACGAAATGGCGGTTACTCCAGAAGACTTCTTGATGCGCAGAACAGGTGCGAAGTTATTCAGGGTTCAGTGGGCACACCAATGGGCAGATACCGTGAAACAGATCATGGACCGTAAGGTATAATGATTCGATGAATCCAGAGAAATCATTCATGCATGTATAAGTAAATCTGGTATGCTGACTTTAGACGTTTCCACTACGCCTGTGTGTGAGTCAAGGAGGTATTCTCTCATGGAGAAGAAGTATGTATTAGCGCTAGATCAAGGAACAACAAGTTCCCGAGCGGTATTGTTCAACAAGCAAGGAGACATCGTGTCCATCGCTCAGCAGCAACTTCCTCAATATTTCCCAAAACCCGGTTGGGTCGAACATGATGCACAGGAAATCTGGCGTTCAATCGAAGCTGTGATCGCGGAACTCCTGAGCAAGAGCAATGCATCTCCTCAAGAAATTGCTGCCATTGGGATTACGAACCAACGAGAAACAGCTGTGGTGTGGGACAAACATACTGGAGAACCCATCTACAACGCGATTGTGTGGCAATCCAGACAGACTTCCAGCATATGTGATCAGTTACATGCTGAAGGATATAGCGATTTGTTCCGGAACAAAACAGGTCTCTTGATCGACGCTTATTTCTCTGGAACCAAAATCAAATGGATCCTCGACCATATTGAAGGTGCCAGGGAGAAAGCGAATCGTGGTGATCTGCTATTCGGAACGGTAGACACGTGGATTGTATGGAAACTATCGGGCGCAAGAAGACATGTCACGGATTACACGAATGCCTCTCGGACACTTCTGTATAACATTCACGATCTGCAATGGGATGATGAACTACTCGAAATCCTCACTGTGCCGCAATCGATGATGCCTGAAGTCAGACCTTCATCTGAAATCTATACCACGACGGCTTCCCCTCTTTTCTTCGGAGAAGAAATTCCGATAGCAGGAATCGCCGGTGACCAACAAGCTGCTCTATTCGGTCAGACATGCTTTGAAGTTGGTATGGCCAAAATCACATATGGTACAGGTGGATTTATGTTGATGAATACCGGATCCCAAGCTGTTGCTTCCTCTCACGGTTTACTTACCACGATTGCTTGGGGATTGAATGGGACAGTAGAATATGCACTAGAAGGCTCTATTTTCGTAGCTGGTTCTGCCATTCAATGGCTTCGCGATGGACTGAATCTTATCGATTCTGTTGCAGAGAGTGAGTCCTATGCCCAAAGCGTAGCATCCACAGAAGGCGTGTACGTAGTTCCTGCCTTTGTCGGATTAGGCACTCCGTATTGGGACAGCGATGCTCGAGGCGCTATTCTGGGAATAACACGTGGAACTGCCAAAGCCCATGTGATCCGCGCAACGCTTGAATCACTTGCCTATCAGACTTGCGATGTGCTTACTGCCATGGAAGCAGATTCCGGTATTCGGTTACAGAAACTTCGTGTTGATGGAGGAGCCGTCAACAATAATTTCCTATTACAATTCCAAAGCGATCTGCTAGGTGTCCCTGTAGAGCGTCCGCTGATCAATGAAATAACCGCATTAGGCGCTGCATACCTTGCCGGTCTTGCAGTCGGATTCTGGAAAGACCGAAGTGAAATCACCGAAAACTGGATAATGGGACGATCTTTTGTAGCCCGCATGGGCGATTCTGAGCGTAACCAATTATACAGGGGATGGCAACATGCGGTTCAAGCGACGATGACCTTCAAGCCTGATTCCGTATCGAAACAATAGGAAGGAGAGGTTTACCTTTGAATTTGAGAGGACAGACTATATTACCTGCCATCCGCAAGATAAGAGATATCGAGCTCATGGTGAAACATGATTATGAATATGCTGTGTTGCTTGATGTTCATCTCGGACAAGTGAGTGCTATATTGAAATGGATGCAACGAGAAGGTAAACACGTGTTGTTGCATGCTGATTTGATTCAAGGATTGAAAAATGATGTGTACGCCGCTGAGTTTCTCTGTCAACAATTTCAACCGGCAGGGATCATATCGACCAGAGCCGATACACTAATCACAGCGAAGAAGCATAAGATTCTAGCTATTCAGCGGATATTCCTCCTCGATACGATTGCACTAGAAACGAGCTATAACCTAGCCCGTAAAGTGATTCCTGATTTCATAGAAGTATTGCCAGGAGTCATTCCTCATCTGATTCAAGAGGTGAAGCAGGAAACCGGTAAACCTGTCATTGCCGGCGGATTGATCAAAACTACTGAAGATGTCCGCCGCGCTCTCGAAGCAGGAGCAGAAGCAATCACCACTTCACATAAATCATTGTGGGCGTTATAACCTAGCAGATGCCTCCGCTCTTCTTCCCCTGTGATCCGAAAGCGACTGCAATGTTCCACGGGTAGTCCTGTTCCACGGGAATCCTTTATCCCCCGATATAAGACATTTCTATTTTGGGTTTACGTTCTAGACCTTGTCCCATAGCTTCTTTTCGTTGGGAACTATATTGATCTTCTCTTTGATTCCAGATGGAAGTGATCCGATCTAACAACTGCTCATCTGAGATTCCTGAGCGCAAGTGTGTGCGAAGATCGCTTCCTGAAGTAGCAAATAAACAGGTGTACAGTGAACCTTCCGCTGACAGTCTAGCTCTGGTACACGTGGAGCAGAAAGCATCAGAAACAGAGGAAATGACTCCTATTTCTTTGGTTGTCCCCACATACCGGAATCTAGAAGCCACCTCACCTACATAATGGGGATCGATCGGTTCTATAGGCATCGCTTGATGAATTTGTGCGACGATTTCTTTTTTGGTGATGACTTTATCCATATTCCATCCGTTCGTATTGCCTACATCCATATATTCAATAAAGCGAAGGACATACTCCGTCTCTAGGAAATACGCAGCCATCGGTAAGATATCTTGGTCGTTAAACCCTTTTTGGATTACTGTGTTAATTTTCACTGCAAGTCCTACCTGAGCTGCAGCTGCTATCCCATCAAGTACTGTTTGAACACGCATGCCGACTCCGTTCATTCTTCCGAATCGCTCATCATCTAATGAATCTAGACTCACCGTTACGCGCTGTAGACCCGCTTCTTTGAGCGCACTGGCGTATTGAGCTAACAGAACACCATTGGTTGTAAGTGCGATGTCGGTTATCCCTTCTGTATGACGTATCATGCGAATGAACTGAGGGAGATCGCTACGAAGTAAGGGTTCACCTCCCGTAATCCGAATCTTGGTTACGCCACATGCCGCAAAAAGCCGAACGAGCCTCTGCATTTCTTCGAAGGTCAGAAGCTCTTTCTTAGGTAGAAACGTATATTCGGGACCAAATATTTCTTTTGGCATGCAATAGACGCATCGGAAATTACAACGGTCCGTAACCGATATGCGTAGATCTTGTATCGGACGATGAAGTTGGTCTATGATCATACGATCCTCCGCTTTGCTTTGATTCTGAGTGACGAAATCTTGTTGCCTTAGGTCTACACCTTCGCCTACTTCTGTAATCGTTAAGCTTTCACTTAAGTTAAGAGCAGGGTTCTTTGCCTCTAGCGTATCTTCTATTGCTTCGAAATGCAACATTCCTTTGTAATATTATGTAGAGTCGTTCAAGACCTTCTAAGCTAACTCGATGTGTTCCATCAGATTCATCATGTCCTTACCTCTCATACCAAGGAACTAGCCTTGGGTGTGCATCTTTCGCTGAGGCTCCTGTGTATGACGCACGTGAATAATCGCCAGCTCTCTAGCTGACGATTAGATACATATCGATCTGTTATTTGTCATGAACTTCCGGTAAATCACCGAATAGGGTAAGCGCGTAATCCCGTCTGCCGTAGAGGATTCTTGACACAGATAAAATATCATCTGCATGTTTATAAAATATCAAATATTTGGCACAAACGAAAAAACGATAATTCGTCTGAAAATCTACGACTTGCGTTACCGGCATACCCTGTTCCGGATGCTCGGGAAGTCGAGAAATCTTCTTCATGATGACAGAAATCAGAATTTCTGCTGCTTGCGGATTGTTAAGTTCTTGAGAAATGTACCCTTTGATTTTAGCCAAATCATCTTTGGCTTCAGGTGAAATGTGTAACCTATCCATGTTTGAGCCTCAAAGCCGATTCAACTTCGTCGATACTCATCCATCCTTTATCTTTTCCAGCTTGTTCACCTTGAGAGAGCTGTGAGATCAGCTTGAGCGAAGCCTTAAGTTTTTCATATTCATGAATATCGATAATCGCGAATTTCCCTATGCCGTTTTTTGTCAAAAAAACCGGCTCACCTAATGCAATATCTCGTAGAACTAGGTTATACTTCCTTAAATCAGAGATTCGTTTGATATTTGGCACTACCCACAGCTCCTTTCGTTGCTGTACATATTGTACCTTTATTTTTTATAAAAAACAACATATTTTACTATTTTTACCTTATTTACTCCGAGCCATCGTTTCGTTCAGATGGGCCATTGACGGAGAACTACAACAGATGAATCCCAGCAACAACAAAAAAAGCCAAAGCTTCATTCGCTTGAGCTCCTTTCAAAGTAAGAGGAAGAATTCACTTCCTTCACATCCAACCCTGTTCATACGCATAACGGGCCAGTTGCACCCGGTTCTCTAGATGAAGCTTATGCAGAATATTTTTCAAATGATTCTTAACCGTGTGCTCCGATATGTCCAGTTGCAATGATATATCGCGATTTGACAAACCTTTGGCAACCAGATTCAGGATTTCACTTTCTCGGGAAGTCAAAGGGCTTGACCCTGTCCTCGGTTTGTCAAACTGCGAAAACTCCTTCATAATCCGAGAAGCCAGCTCTTTGGTCATGGGGACTTCATCTACAGCAATCGCACGCAAGTAATCGTGCCAAGCGTTAGGATTCAAATTCTTCAGTAAATATCCTTGTGCCCCTTTTTTTAAGGCATCGAACAAATGTGCAATATCATCCGAGACGGTCAGCATCACTATTTTCACATAGGGATACTTCTCCTTGATTTTTTTAGTCGCCTCCAAACCATCCATCCCAGGCATCTGGATATCCATCAAAATCAAATCGGGCATCCATCGCTCTGTCAAAGCAAGCGCTTCGATCCCGCTTTTCCCTTCAGCTACAATGTTGAATGTCGGGTCACTGTTAAGTATCGTGCGAATGCCTTCCCTTGCCTGTTCGCTGTCATCAATGACTAGCACGCGGAAACTAGGATTGATCATGGTTTGTCCCCTTTTCGAATCGTGACTACCGTCTTGTCGTCTTGTCGCTCCAGCGCAAAAATCCAGCCCATCATCAAAGCGCGATCTCTGATCATTCTGATGCCATATCGATTGCCTTCAGCGATATGGTTGGTGTTGAAGCCTATACCGTCATCCGTCACAGAACATTGCCAACCCCATGGTGTAAGGCTCGCTTCGATGATGACCTGTCTCGCATCCGCATGCTTATGAATATTGAGTAGCGATTCTCGAATAGAGGCTAGCAACTCCAACTTTTCCTTCCGGGAGAGTATGTCTTCTGGTATTTGCCAATTGATTGCAAATTGAAGTTCTGTTTCTTGGTGCAGTTCATCAATCAGACTCTTCAAGCCTTGCATCCAAGGAATCGACATGGCATCAGCAGGATACCTCAGATTAGAAATCGCATCCCTTACATAAGCATGAGTGCGATGTATGCTTTCCTTAAACTCCTGATAGGGAATGCCCTCTGTGTTTTGCGTTCTTTCGATTCGATCCACTTGCACATTAAGAAGAAACAGGGATTGTGCGATACCATCATGCAATTCCCGTGCAATTTTCTCTCGCTCTTCCAATGCGGCTTGCAATCCTCTAGATACATTCAGTTCCTCCTGATTGTGTTCAATCATCGAAAACAATTGGGTTAAGAACAACATCGTGACGAGGAATACAATGATCGGCGCCAACCAATTGCCCAATTCCATGGATATATAAGGTAGGAGGAACTCATGTCGCACATATTCCCATAGGCCAATCGTTAAGGTAGGGATGGTCAAAATAAGCCACTTGATTTGTTTGTATGACAATTCGCTCACCTCCACAGGTTCGTTATGTGTATCGATGCTTATATCGATATGTTAACCATTTGACTCGCATTGAGCAATACTTACACGTTCAAGTGATCTCCTATGATATGCCCGTAAGACGACTCTGCGGGAAAGTTTTGTGCGGGAGGGGCAGTTGTGGAGAGCATCCCTGACAGGACAAATATGATCAGCGCGATTATGATTTCTAGACGAACGCCTAGCAGGAATCGATGCGTTGCCTGCTGATCATCAGAATTCGCATGGATTGACCTAGCCATCATACGTGGGATGAATACCCGTCTGTGAAGTACACCGATACTGATCACGAGCAGCATAAGAGACGTCTTCACCCATATAAGTTTACCGTAATCGCTTTGAAATAGCACCTCCCATGATTGTATCCGCAGTAAGGTCTGCACAATTCCACTTATCGTTACGATCACAAGAGCCGGAAGGGCAATAGCGGAAAATCGCAAGATAACCGCATCTACGATAGTCCAATGTGTTCCTGGCTTGTTCCTACTTCCCATAGCATTCCATATTCCAACCAGTCCTCCAAACCAGATAGCAGCAGCAAGCATATGCAGGGTGTGAGAAATAACGGCATACCCAACGTTGGTGGATGAGCCATAGGCATGTCCCGTTAACGGAAACATGACGACAACTAATCCTGCAGCCAGTATCTTGGTGATCAACGTGGAACGCTCGTAATTATGCGGGAAATAGGTCAACCCTAGCATCACTGCGGCAAGAACAGGTCGAATCCACGAAGCGTTGCCGATCATAGTTGAACTCAAGATTTTGCCTGCAAGATCCCATGCTGTATAAGTTCCCATTGCGCTAAGCTGATCCGCCAACATCCAGACATGCAGAATACCTGAAGCTGTTAATCCTATACATGCAATAGCGTAATACAACCGCTCGTTACGAAGGGAAAACCATGTCGGAGGAGCCTTCCTAGAGAATCCCCAAATGCCATAGCGGAAGAAGATAAATCCTACAAGACCGATTGCAATCAACACTTCCACGATGCGTTGGACAGGATAAGCCATACTACGCCACTCTGGGGAAGGGGATTCCCCCTGTAGTTCGGCACTGTGCTCCGCATGATTCGTGGGCTGTGACGCTGATGCCGAATCAGATGCTTCGTTAGAATGCTTGTGGTCAGTATCATCCCCGATCGGTGTTCCGGATCTTAATCCTGGAGAAGAAGCGGCCGGTTGATCATCGGCTATCTCCGCGCCGGAACTATCTTCTGACGGATTGGGCACAGCTTCTGAAGTAGCTAGAGGAGAACCCGCTTCCACTTGCACATCCTCTACCGTCTCGTCATTCAAGGAAGGTGCTGTTTCTTGCGGTCTTGGTGCTGAAGGCACTTGCGCTACAGGCACATCACTTGGTTTGGATGACGTTGACGGCTTAGACGACATCTCCTTATAGTCTGGTGTTGGAGTGATCTTTCTCTGCTCAGGAGTCGATATACTTGAACCCGTTAGCGGCGATGTATACACGTATCCGTCAAGCGATATGGTTTCGCTGGGCATCTCTTTCTCAAGTGGTACCCCGATTGAGAATCGATAAGAACCCTCCGTCACATGGGTATCAACAGACAGTACCTGCCACTTCACCTTGTATATCCCGTCATCTAGTCTTGGGATTTTGTAAATCAACCATCTGTCCTTTGCAGAGCTCAATGTGCCTATTATGTTCTTTCCCTGTTCGTCTTCAATTATGATCTGACTCAAATCCGCATCAATTCCTTCCGTAAACTGAATACGGATCTCTATCGGCGATTCTTGCAATACGGCATCTTGCAATGGATGCGAACGCTCTAGATTAGCATGAGCATTCGTGGTTGAAGGCATACCTAGAAATAGGAGCAACATTCCTACAATGAGCTTCATCCCGTGCAACTTCATTTGGGCCACATCCTTTCACAACAAAAGAAACCGCCGATGAGAGGGCGGCTCTTCTTCCGGAAATACTATTCTTTCATATAAATCAGGACTGCAGCACGCGTATCACCAACAGCCGGCAGGTACTCGATGGATCCTTGCAAGCTTTCGACTATCGTGCGCAGAGCACCTGGTTGATCACTTGCATAAGTGGCGTCAACATATTGTTTAATGAATGCCGCATCCGCAAAAGTCGATCCTGCTTTGATGCTCAGACCCGGCGCAGTAGCGAGCTTCCCATTTACATACACATAAGGAACGGCTTGTACCTTGGAATATGGTAACTTGACAGAACCATTTTGCACCGTAAACGTCATCGTTGCTTCATAACTGGTCGCACCATATTCGCCATCTTTCTTCTCATCCGTGTTCGGTTTGGCCCGTAACAAATAATAATCGGCCGAACCTGTTTTAAAGGAGATGATGCCTTCCGCATTCGTCTTGAGCTTCTGTGCTTTCGAATTGCTGCGCTGAATCAATGTAGCCTCTGTATCTACAAGTGGCTTGCCTTTGAGCAACAGTTGAACGCTTACTTGTTCACCTGGAGTAATTGCAGCTGGATTAAACACAGGTACCCATTCTGCTCGGTCACTATTTATTTCTCTAGAGAAGCCTTTCAATAACTTAATACGCTCTAATGTAGGGATGTCGCTGACTGCAACGAATGACTTAGCGTTTCGTAACGTTCGAGTGGCCTTATAGATGCTGTCAGCTTCGACAGAAATGATGTATGCGCCAGGTGCGGACGATGAGAATGTCGCTAAGTACCCGTTATTGACAGCAGGCGCAGTTTCAGTAGCAGCTTCCCCTGTATAAAACATCGTACTGGTGATGTCGACTTTTTTGCCCACCGGTGTCGTTACATATACCTTCGAGGTGTCCTTGCTCCACTGGCCTGTGATGCGGTAGCTGCTGTGCTCATTGGCATGATTACCAAATAGCAGATCGACATAGGAAACCTCTCCCTGTGCGATAATTGGAGTGTTGGTCTGTGACCACCCATCATGTGCGAGAGCAGTAGCAGTGATACCGAATGTCATTAAAGCTACAAGTGCAATTGCGGCAAACTTCTTCTTGTCCATGTTCAGGTATACCTCCCAAATTGATATATACTTGCCTTCTCGAATACAGTATAACTGTGGTTGCAAGAAGACAGAATAACTCGAAAGAGCTATTCTCGTGATAATGTGTGACTATTTATTGTCGAATCCAGCTCCTGAAGATGCGGATTGACCCTTATCTGATCGTAAACGCAAAACAGTCCCCATCTATGAACCAGATGAGGACTGTTTTACACTTATTTATGTACGAGGGTACAACCAAGAACACAGACACTGTGGGCTTAATTTCCTAACCCCTCATCGACGTCACAATGGCTCGTCAGATCAGGCATTCGAACAACGTCTACAAGTATACGAAGAAGCAATATCCTTACATCCAGAAAGAGGCTCCAAAGAATGTCGAGACTGGTCGCTAGACGAAGAAGTGTGGCTTAACTCAGAAGGAGTCAGCAGTCCGATATTCATCGAACATAAACGAACTTCTTCACTTATATATATTCTAGAGAATTGTGACAACTTGGTTGACTGTTGCCGATATGCTCCCCATTCTATTTCACTACGTGTAGCCGTTTCAACAACAATGGAGAACTTATCCTGTGTAGTTCAATGTTCTGGTTGTTTCTCTCCTCCTGGCACAGCCCATCCTATAGCTTTGGAATTCTTCTAACGATAGAGTATTTAAATTCTTCACTAAACCTTGCCATAGATATTCTCCTCCTCTAGAGTTTCTGTTCTAACTCTACTCATTCTAGAGGTCTATAACAACCAGCCTAACACAAGGGGCTACACGCTTACAATATGTACCAAGGTTTTAAGAGCGAAGTTGCACCGGAAGCAGCAAAGCGTTATACAGTTTCTCGCATGAGAAGAGTCTTTTGGATGATACCCGCGGTACTGGTTTAGCATGCTAGACAATGGACGCTGAAGCTGTGGGATGGCTTTGCTAAGCAGACGTTGTGGATAACCATGCTGCAACGATCCCGTCAAATCACCTGACGAAAAACCACAACTGGAAATGAAATCGTAGCCCCTTGCTGGGAGGGGGAAACTGTGCTCACTGAAAGAAAATCAGCATTTTTTGATTCCTGTAATTCAAGTTTTTGGAAATCGACTTGTGGATAATGTTATGCACAGCTTTGTTTATCCACAGTGCGAAATCTAGGTTAAAAGTAGATTTCAAAAGAAAAATGAATTTAAAACAAATCCAGTACCAGCACTTGTAACAGCGGAGTAGGTGGTAATGTTAATCATCATTGAGATAGACAAAAACCTCTCCTGGATGGTATTATTTTACTAGTTTCTTTAACAGGAGGGGTACGTACCAGGTGAGTGCAGAAGTAAAGAAAATAAAAGCCGACTACTTATCAAAATACAAAACCTTTCATCATTTCGAGAATTACGGCGAGGTTTGTTCACTAGATGACTACACGTTTTATATACAATGGGCAAAACAAAATAATAAAGATATTTACATCTTGGGTAACGGGTCCAATACTTTGTTTACAAAGAAAAAAGTGAGGTCATTGGTTTTAAAGAATAGTTTGCCGAAAGAAATCAAATGTACTTCAAATGAGCATCATCTGTATGAGGTGTCTTTGAATGTTATGATGCATGAGATATTAAATTATTGCTTTAAAAACTCTTTGGATTCTTTTTATTACCTAGCTTCTGTTCCTGCAACCATTGGCGGCGCGCTAGCTATGAACGCAGGAGAAGGAAAGCACATCAACAAAGCGATTTATGATTTCGTTGAAAGTGTGACGTATATAGATACCGATGGATCTGTCCAAACAATCAAACGCCAAGAGATGAATGTAGAATACAGGAAAACAATGTTTACTGGTCACCAAGATAAATTTATAGTTGGTGCAGTATTCAAATTTCCACAAATAGACCTGAGCGAAGTTAATCCTATTAAAGATCGAATTCAATGGGCGAAGCATCATCAAGATAATGTTGCTCCAAATTGTGGTTCAGTCTTCAATGAGGTAAACGGACGTATTTTGAATTGGTTAAAAGGATTTAGAATTGGTGGAGCACGCTATTCTGGGAAATGTGTCAACTGGATTAATAATAATTCCGGTAGCACGATACCAATTTTATCTCTAATAACTGCTGCTAAGATATTGCATTTCATATTCAGAAAAAAGTGCAAGTTAGAAGTAATTCGCGTGAAATAGGATATTGGAGGCGACAAAGTGAATCTTTTCAAAATGGATAGGGAAATTGAGTATGAAGGAAAAACATATAAAGTGATTGAAGAAATGCCGTCTGGGTATTTACTTGTTGTCGACAAAGAAGCCACATTCCCTGCACCACCGGTCATTATACCTAAGATTGGTGCGAAATAATAATGAATCATCACAAGGAGCGTATATGAAAAGAATACCCGTCCTTTTCCTAGCCTTACTTTTCATCGTCCCATTCCATGCGGGAGCTGGCGAACCTTCGCCCGAAGATCAACGAATAGCCGGTATAGACCGCGCATTAAAAGCAACAGTAAAAATACAACCGAATAGCACGAATATAGCCGGACTCCGTTTCAAACGGGAGCGGCTTTTTTGTTGCCAAAAACCTCGTTATATCGAATTGGCATGCGGTCAACAAATCTGCTGATAGCCTCCGTATAACGCGCTATGACGGCTCAATATGCTCGGGAGTCACAACATACCGCGACGAAGGCGCAGACTTAGCCTTGGTCAAGGTAGATTGCGAAGGGAATCCAATACCACTCGCACAATCTGCCTCGCTCGGTCAAGACGCTTATGCAATCGGTAACGCCTATGTAGACTTCGCGGTAACATCGGGAATCGTGACCAAACTAGATAACGCAGGATACCTTGTGACGGACGCTCACGTTAATAAGGGCAATAGCGGCGGACCACTGATTAACTCGTCAGGCGAGGTTATAGGCGTGGTTAAAGGCATCCTCAAAGCAGACACCGCCTATACGTATGTGATTCCCATAGCAAAAGTGAAATCATTCTTACAGTGGTCAGGAGTGAATTAAATGACAGTTAAAGACAAACTAAAGCCAGTAACGCCTCGCACTCCGACAGTTGGATATCCTGCGTCAAGCATGCCGAAAAACAATATTATATTAGTGCAAGAGGCTTTTGAAGTTTTAGGTGATGTTGATAGAAGAAGACAATATCGGTAATTGTCAAACAAGTTGTCGCAGATCTCTAGAATATGTATGAGTTAAGAAGTTCGTATATTTTCGATTTTTGTCTGACTGATTCTTTCTGGATTTAGCCATACTTCATCATCTAGCGACCAGTCCCGAATTTCTCTAGACCATCT